>DATNKH010000431.1:0-2740 GCA_035603475.1 Thermoanaerobaculia bacterium | reverse complement strand
TCCGGAACCGAGAAGAACTCCGCCCGCACCGGCACCCCGGTCACCGTCGCCGGGCACTTCAAGCCCCGCGCCGTCTCGGCGTATCCCACCGCCGCCGCCGTCGCGAATCTCGACAGCCACCGGTTCGCCACCCCGGCGCGGGCGTTCGGCTCGAGCAGCAGCACCGGCCGGCGGGTCAACCTGCCGCCCACGGCCGCCGGCGCCGAGGCGTAGCCGCCGGTGCCGAGCACGGCGGTGACGCCGAGGCGGCGGATCAGTCCCGCTGCCGACACCGCCGAGCGGGCCAGGGTGGCGAGCGCCAGCGCCTGCGCCACCGGGCCGCGTCCCAGGAGCGGCCGCGCCGACAGCACGTGGAAGTCGATCCCGCGCTCCGGCACCAGGCGCGCCTCGAGGCCGGAGGCCGTGCCGGCGAAGCTCACCCGCCACCCCCGGGCCAGCAGCTCCTCGGCCACGGCGAGCGCCGGGAAGACGTGTCCGCCGGTGCCGCCGCCGGCGAGCAACGCGTGGCGCGCCTCCCTTGCATCCTTTTCATCTCCATCCATGCCGTCGCGCCGTCCATCACCCGTGCTGCGAGATGTTGAGCACCACGCCGCAGGCGCACAGCGTGACCACCAGCGAGGAACCGCCGTAGGAGATGAAGGGCAGCGGGATCCCCTTGGTGGGCAGCAGCGCCACCGTGACGCTGATGTTGAGCAGCGCCTGCAGCACGACGATGCCGGTGAACCCCCAACCCAGGTAGCGGCCGAAGAGGTCGGGCGCCTTGGCGCCGGCCCGCAGGCCGCGCCAGGCGAACACCGCGAACGTGACCACCACCGCCATCGCCCCCACCATGCCCAGCTCCTCGGCGACGATCGAGAAGATGAAGTCCGACTCCGGGTGGGGGAGGAAGTAGAGCTTCTGCACGCTCTTGCCCGGGCCGAGCCCGAGCAGACCGCCCGAGCCCACGGCGATCAGCGACTGCAGCGCCTGGAAGCCGCTGCCGAGCGGGTCCCGCTCGGGATCGAGGAAGGTCGAGAAGCGCCCGCGCCGGTAGGGCTCGGCCATCACCAGCAGCCACAGCAGCGGCGGCACCAGCGCCAGCGCGCCCGCCACCCAGGACCAGGAGAGGCCGGCGAGGAACACCAGCAGCAGGGCGGTGCCGCCCAGCAGCACCGCGGTGCCCATGTCGGGCTCGAAAAGGATCAGGCAGGCGACCAGGCCCGTGGCCGCCGCCACCGGCACCAGCAGCGACAGGCGGTTGACCTCGCCCTGCTTCTTGTCGATCTGGTAGGCGATGAACGGCACCAGCGCCAGCTTGGCGAGCTCGGAGGGCTGCAGCGACAGGCCGGCGAGGAAGAACCACCGCCGCGTGCCGTTGAGCTGCGGCGAGAAGAGCACGCCGACCAGCAGCAGCAGCGACACCGCGAGCATGCCGTAGACCACCGCGGGCCGCCGCAGCCACCGGTAGTCGAGGTGCATCAGGCAGACCATCAGCGCCAGCCCCACCGCCGTCGCCAGCGCCTGCTTGACCAGGAACGGATTGACCAGCGGCGAGCGCTCCCCGGCGATGGCGGCGCTCGCCGAGTACACCATCACCAGGCCGAAGAAGATCAGCAGCGCCACGGTGGTGAAGAGCACCCGGTCGAACGCCAGCTTCTTAGCCATTCGCACCTCGCCGGTCGTTCCCCTTGCGCCGGTCCGGCTCCTCTCGCCGATCGCTCCCCTCCTCTGGCGCCGGCGCCGCCAGCGCCGCCCGCACCTCCGCCTGGAAGACCTCGCCGCGGTGGGCGAAGTTGCGGAACTGATCGAAGCTGGCGCAGGCGGGCGACAGCACCACCGCCTCGCCCGGCATGGCGTGCCCCGCCGCCGACCGCACCGCGGCCGCGAGCGTGCCGGAGAGCTCGAGCGGCGCCGCGCCGCCGAGCGCCCGCTCGATCTCGCCCGCGGCCTCGCCGATCAGGTAGAGGCGCCGCGCTTTCGCCCGCGCCAGCGGCGCCAGCGGCGCGAAGTCGGCGCCCTTGTTGCGGCCGCCCAGGATCAGGTGCACCGTGCCGTCCGCGAAGCCCTCGAGCGACTTGATGGTCGCCGCCGGGTTGGTGCCCTTGGAGTCGTCGTACCAGGTCACCCCGTCCTGGACCGCCACCTGCTGCATGCGGTGCGGCAGCCCGTGGAAGCCGGCGAGGCCGCGGCGGATCGCCTCGGGGCTCGCGCCGAGGCCGCGCGCCAGCAGCGCCGCCGCCATGGCGTTCTCGAGGTTCTGCACGCCGGCGAGCGGCACCTCCGCGGCGGCGAACAGGGTGCGCGGCGGCGCGCCAGGCGACACCTCCACGACCGTGCCCGATTCGGCAAGGTAACAGCCGTCGTCGACCGGTCCGCGCCGCGAGAAGAGGCGGCGGCGGATGGCGCAGCTGGGCCGGGCGCCCGGGCCGGCGGCATCCGCGGCCGCCAGCGTGGTGCGCGTGATCGGGTCGTCGGCGTTCAGCACCGCCAGGTCGCCGGCGCCCTGGCGGCGGAACAGCCGGCGCTTGGCGGCGGCATACGAAGCGAGATCGTGGTAGCGGTCGAGGTGGTCCTCGGTGAGGTTCAGGAAAGCCGCGGCGCGCGGCCGGAAGGTGTCGAGGCCGTCGATCTGGAAGCTCGACAGCTCGACCACGAAGGTGCGCCCGGGCGCCCCGTCGACCCGCCCGGCCAGCGGCTCGCCGATGTTGCCGCACACCTCGACGGCATGGCCGGCGGCGGCGAGCAGGGCGCCGGTCAGCGC
>DATNKH010000430.1:0-9569 GCA_035603475.1 Thermoanaerobaculia bacterium | reverse complement strand
GGCGGCAAGCCGCGGCTCGCCGGTCTCCTGGTACATGCGGTTGAAGAGATGAGCTAGTCCGGCGGAGCCGTGGCAGAGGCCGGCATCCCGCACTCCCGAGACCTCCGCCGGCCGGTCGCCCGACTCGAGGGCCAGCTCGATCGCCAGCTGTTCCAAAGCCGCATCGCCGCGGGCGCGCGCCGTCACCAGCAGTGCCGCGGCGATCCCCGGGTCGCCGTAGCACCAGGCCAGGCGGGACCTCTGGGGCGGCGGGGTCTCCGGCGAGAAAGTGGTGCCGAACCGTGACGCGCTGCCGGGAGGCAGCTGCTGGGCCAGCAACCAGCGCGACGCGCCCTCGGCCAGGGTCCGGGCACGCTCGGCGAGGTCGGCGGCGGCCGGATCGCCTGCCGCCCCCATGCGGCCCGCGGCGGCGGCGGTGGCGCCGAGCATGGCGACGACGGCCGGAACGCCGTGCGCGACGCCGAGGTTGTAGTAGCCCCGGGGGAAGATCGCCCGCTGCCAGTCGGGCAGGAGCTCCGGCGCGGTGTGCCAGGTGGTCCCCTGCGGTCCATGCTCGGCGGTCTCGGCGAACCGATCGACGATCTTCGTCAGGCAGGCGACAGCGCTCGGCCGCGGCAGCCGCTCGAGAGCGTAGACGCCGAAGCCGGCGAGACCCCGGATGAGGTCGTAGTCGGCCGTCCACGGCGAGTGGTCCAGGTAGCGCAGCAAGGCGGCGTCGATCTCCTCCAGGGGGTCTTCGGCGTCGTCTTCGGTGGTCTCCGGCGTCTCCGGCGTCTCCGGCGTCCGCGGAGTCTCCGTCCCTGGCGACGTCGGCGCCGCCGCCGCCGCGGACCGCGGGTCTTCCATCGCCGCCGCGGCGAACCGCGAGCTGTAGAGATGCTCCGCCGTCCAGGCCACGCCGGAGAAGCCGCCGTAGAGGTCCGGAGCGAGCGGCGTGGTGGCGAGGGCCTCGGTGCAGCGTTCGAGCAGGAGGGCGGCGGCGTCGGAGTCGGCGGCGGCGCCTGGCCCGCCGCCCCGCCCGGCGCGGTAGGCGAAGAAGAGCGCCGCGCCGGCCGCGCCGCCGGCCAGGGTCGGGTTGGACAGGTCGGCATCGGCCGCGTCGAGCGCATCCGGCGCCGCGAGCGGCTCGCCGGCCTTCGCCGGCGAGCGTTCGGGGCCCCCGGGAACGTCGGGACGCCGTTCGGTGCCGGCCGCCGGCGGCGGCGCCGGCGCCAGGGCGGCAGCGATCTCGTCGACCGCCAGCCGCGCCCGCTCGGCCAGAGAACCCGTCAACAGCGGCTTCCAGCCCTTCATGAGACGCATTTGTATCAAATACCGCGACCGCTGTCGCTGCTGCTTCGACCTCTACCGCGGGTGCTTCACGTCGCCCCCGCACATCCGCTCGCACGGGGGTTCGTTCTAGAGTAGGCGGCCATGCACGACCGCGCTCGCGCCTGGCGGCTGGTCCGCCGTTCTGTCGATCTCCTCCGGCTCGGCGCCGGGTGGCTGCTCGCGCTGCTCCTGCTCGCGGGAGCCGGCGCACCGGCGGCTCCGGCGGGGGCGCCGAAGCTCAGGCCGCTGCCGGCCGAGCTCGAGCGGCGGATGCCCGAGCTGGTGCGGGCGGCGGAGAGGTACCGCGGCCTGAAGCTCGAGCGGCGGGTGCCGTGGGGCCGCGTCTCCGAGCCCGAGCTGCGCCGCGAGGTGATCGCCGAGTTCCGGGAGGACCTGCCGCCGCGGCGCCTGGCGGAGGTCGAGCTCGGCCTCAAGGCCTTCGGGCTGATCCCGGAGAGCATGGACCTCGGGACCTACGTGCCGGAGCTGCTGACCAGCCAGATCGCCGGTTTCTACGATCCTCATCGCAAGTCGCTGGCGGTCGTGGATCGGCCAGGGGGACTGCTCGGCAGGGAGGCCGGCGCGCAGCTCGGCGCCGAGATGACGCACAAGATGGAAGACGGTCTGCTGGTGCACGAGCTCACCCACGCCATCCAGGATCAGCACTTCGATCTCGACCGCCTGTCCGATCCCGATCCGCTGTCCGACGGCGGCGTCGCGCGCTTGGCGCTGGTCGAGGGCGACGCGACGCTGGTGATGATGGACGATCTCATCCGGGCGCCGCTCGAGGACGTGCCGGAGGCGCGCGGCCTGGTGGCCGAGCTGACGGCGGCCGGTGGCGGCGACGAGGACGCGCCGGTCGCCGGCAAGGGACTTCCCGGCCAGAAGGAGATGGCGACGGCGCCGGCCTGGTTCCGCGACCAGCTCCTGTTCAGCTACTCGCGGGGCGCCGCGTTCTGCCTCGAGGTGCGCCGGCGGGGCGGGCAGAAGCTGCTGGATTACGCTTTCGCCGTCGATCCGCCGCGTTCCTCGGAACAGATTCTCCACCCCGAGAAATGGTTCGGCCGCCGCGACGATCCGGTGGCCATCGCCTGGCCGGATCTCGGCCGCGAGCTTCCCGGTTATGCCAAGGCCGCGGAGGGTCAGCTGGGGGAGGAAGGGATCGCCGTGCTGCTGCGCCCGGCCATGGCGGACGGCGCGCAGGCAGCGGCCGCCGCCGCCGGATGGGGCGGCGACCGCTTCGCCGTTTACCAGCAGGCGGGACGGCGCCTGCTCGCCTGGATCGCCGAATGGGACACGGAGGAAGCCGCAGCCCGGTTCCAGGCCGCCGCCTCCCGCCTCGGCGCCGGCTGGACCGTGGTCCGGGCCGCTCCGCGGCGCGTCACCGTGCTGCGCGGCGACCTCGAAGCGGCCGAGCGGGGGGCCGTCCTCGCGCGCCTCGCAGCCGCCCGCGCCGAGCCGCCCGCCAACCACGACATCGACCTCGCCCGGCTCGGCATCCGACCCGAGGCAGCCGATCCGGCCGCCACCCGCCCGCCCGGGCCGCCCGGGGCGCCCGGGGGAGCGCGGCCCGGGACGCCGTCCGAAGGGACGGGGCGAGGGCCAGCGCTGCCTCCTCCTCCACCCGGAGGGCCGCCGCCGCACTCCCTGCCGATGGCACTTCGGCGGCAGTAGCCTTGGTAGGGTAGCGGCGGCGCCGGCGAGCGGAGTCAGCCGAGGATCTGGCGCAGGCAGGCCAGCGACGCGGGCAGCGGGTCCTGCCACAGCCAGGCGATGTCGATCCAGAACCCGGGGAGAACGGTCGAGGCCAGGCGTCCGTCGGTCTGGGTCCGGGTGCGGTAGGCGCCGCCCTCGAGGGTGTCGACCCGGACCGACCGCGCGTAGGGGTCCACGATCCAGATCTCGGGCAACCGGGCCTCGTGGTATCGCGGCAGCTTCTTGCGCAGGTCGAGCCTGCCCGGCGAGGCGATCTCGATCACCAGGTCCGCCGGCCCCTCGAGGCGCTGCGGACCCATGAAGCGGCGCCGTTCCGAGAGCACCACCAGCAGGTCGGGTTCCGGCGACCACTTCGGGTCGAGACGCATCGCGTAACGCGAGCCTCTGACCTCGCCGCCGCCGCGTTCGTCGAAATAGATGCGAAGCAGGGTGCCGAGGAAAAGAAAGAGATCCTCGTGGTGCTCGGACACCGGCTCCCGGACCAGCTCGCCTCCCAGGAATTGCCAGGGGCAATCTTCGTCGGCGTAGGCGTAGAACTCCTCTTCGGTCATGCCGTGGCGCCGCAAGGGGTATTCCGGTTCGATTTCCATGAAGGAAATAATACCGTGATCTCGGCACACTGTCGAATGAAATAGATAAAATGTTATCGAATCAGGAAACATCGAGAGCACGGGCTGGGCGTCGGCAACGCTCGCGGGCGCGGCCATCGGGGCATGGATGCGAGCAGAGACGGCGGCGGACGGTGGAGATCAGGCGGTGCGGGCTTCGGCGGCGCTGTCGCCGTGCTCGAGCTGGGCGTCGACGAGGGCGCGGTAGTAGCCGTTCTGGGCCATCAGCTCGG
This sequence comes from Thermoanaerobaculia bacterium, assembly GCA_035603475.1. GTDB lineage: Bacteria > Acidobacteriota > Thermoanaerobaculia > Multivoradales > UBA5704 > JASLEW01. The sequence continues at coordinate 5,701 of DATNKH010000430.1, read as the reverse complement.
GGTGGGTGCCGCGCTCGACGATGCGGCCGTGCTCCATCACCAGGATGAGGTCGGCGTCGCGGATGGTCGAGAGGCGGTGGGCGATGACGACGCGGGTCGAGCGCAGCGTGGCCAGGCCTTTCTGGACCTTGGCCTCGGTCACCGCGTCGAGGGCGCTGGTGGCCTCGTCGAGGATCAGCACCTTCGGGCGTCGCACCAGGGCGCGCGCCAGGGCGAGGCGCTGGCGCTGGCCGCCGGAGAGCGAGGCGCCGCCGTCGGCCAGCGCGCTCTCGTAGGCCATCGGCATCGTCTGGATGTCCTCGTGGATCTCGGCCAGCCGGGCCGCCTCGATGATCCGCGACAGCGGCAGCGTCGGGTCGTTGAGGGCGATGTTGGCGCGGATGCTGAGGCCGAAGAGGTAGGCGTTCTGGGCGACGAAGCCGAGCTGGCCGCGCAGCCAGCGCAGGTCGAGGTCGGCGAGGTCGATGCCGTCGTAGAGGATGCGCCCGCTCTCGGGCTTGTAGAGGCCGGCGAGCAGGCCGGCGAGCGTCGACTTGCCGGAGCCCGAGGCGCCGACGACCGCCACCAGCTGGCCGGGCAACAGGTCCACCGAGGCCTCGGCCACCACCGGCGGCGTCACCGGCGAGTAGCGGAACGACACGTCCTCGAGAGTGATCCTGCCGCGCAGGGCCGGCGGCCGCTGGCGCGCCCCCTGCTCCTGCTCGCGATCGGTCTCGAGCACGTCGTTGATGCGCTCGAGATAGCTGCCGAGCAGCTGCAGCTGGGTGGCGGTCGTGACCAGGGTGGTGAGCGGCGTGAGGAAGCCGGCGGCGAGGGCGGAGAGGGCGAGCATGGTGCCCAGGGTGAGCTCCCCGTTCAGCACCAGGATGGCGCCGTAGACCAGCACCAGCAGCGGCGAGGCGGTGCCCATCACGTCGAGGATCGAGCTGGTGACGGCATCCAGGCGCCCGCGGTCGAGCGAGACGTTCAGCTCGCGCACGAAGAGATGGGCGCAGCGGTCCACCGCCCGGTCCTCGGCGCCCCCGGCCTTGATCGTCTCGATGCCCGACAGCACCTGCACCTGGTAGCCGCGCGAGTCCGCCTGGGTCTGCAACGACTCCGACATCAGGTCGCGCTGGCGGCGGCGGGTGATGAGGAAGATCGCCACGCGCAAGCCGCCCAGCCCCGCCACCAGGAGCCCCATGCGGAAGTCGGCGGCGAGCAGGAAGACCAGGTACAGCACCACCATGACGCCGTCGAACAGGCCTGAGACCGCGCTCGAGGTGAGGATCTCGCGGATGGTGGCGTTGCTGTTGAGGCGCATCAGCAGGTCGCCGGCCGAGCGCTGCTGGAAGAACAGGTACGGCAGGTGGACCAGGTGATCGAGGAACTGCAGGGTCATGCGCGCGTCGAGCCGGGTGCGCAGGTGCAGCAGCAGGAACGAGCGCACCAGGAGCGCCAGCAGCTTGAAGCCGACCAGGCCGGCGCAGCCGGCGGCGAGCACCAGCAGCAGGTGCTGGTCGCCGCGCGGCACCACCCGATCGACGATCAGGCCGGTCAGGATCGGCACCGCCAGCGAGAAGAACTGGATGACCACCGAGGTGGTGAGGATGCGCGACAGCAGTCCGGACTCGGTGAGCACCTCGCGCAGCTGCCGCCAGATGGCGCGGCGCTTGTCCTTCGACGGCGCGAAGTCCTCGGTGGTCTCGAAGGCGACGGCGACGCCGGTGAAGGCGCGGTCGAGCTCCTCGCGCGACACCAGCCGCCGCCCGCCGGCCGGATCGACCACCCAGGCGCCGCGATGGTCCATGCGCTCGAAGACCACGAAGTGGTTGAACCGCCAGTGCAGGATCGAGGCGGGGTCGAGGAACCGCAGGGAGTCGATGTCGCGGATCTTGATGCCCCGCCCGCGCAGGCCGTAGATGCGGGCGGTCTCCACCAGGGTGAGGGCATCGGTGCCGAGGCGGCTGAAGCCCATGGCCGTGCGCACGTCGTCGAGGCGCACCGACTTGCCGAAGTAGCCGAGCACCATGGTCAGGCAGGCCGGCCCGCAATCGGTCGCGGCGGTCTGCTGGATCAGCGTGATCCGGCGCCGGCGGCCGCCGAGCCGCAGCCCGCGCAGCGCCGGGAAGCGGGCCGCAAACGACGGGGCGGCAGCCTCGGCGGACCGGTGCCCCGGGGCGGAGGAGGCCCCGGTGTCCTGGGGGTCTTCAGCCATGGCTGCCGCTCCGGAAGAGGGCCTTCAGGCCGGGGACCAGGGTCACCAGGATCTTCTCCGAGCGCACCTCGACCTCGGCGGTGCCGTGCATGCCGTTGTGGAAGCGGTAGGTGCGGCCCTCGGCGTGGAAGGTCGGCCGCGGCAGGCGGGCCTTGAGAATGACCACCGGCCCGGTCAGCTGCACGGAGTCGCCGATCTCGGCGCCGAGGTAGCGGCGCGCCTCGGTCGGTCCCACCACCTCGTCGCCCACCGACTCGACGGTCAGCTGCTGGTAGGCATAGCGGTAGCCGGAGATCTCGAACCGGATCGGCATCCCCCGCCGCACCAGCGGCCGGAACTCGCCCGGCAGCAGCACCACCACGGTCGGGCGGTCCTGGTCGCGGACGATCGACAGCACCGGCTGGCCCGCGGCCAGGTACTGGCCGGGCCGCACGCGCACGTCGCTGCCCACGCCGGCGGAGGGGGCACGCAGGGTGCGCTCGCCGAGCCGCTCCGAGGCGAGCTGGCGCTGGGTGCGCAGGCCGATCAGCGCCTGCTCCGGCCCCGGGTCGGAGGGGTCGCGCAAGCGGTTGATCAGCTGCAGCTCGAACTCCTGGTCGAGGCGGGCGAGCTCGGCCGCTTCCTGCGCCTCGTGCAGGCGCACCAGGACCTGCCCGGGCCGCACCCGCTGGCCGGCGGCGACCTCGACGGCGCCGACCGTGCCGGCGGCCTCGGCGCTGACGTCGTCGCGGGTTCCCATCCACACCACCGCGAGCCCCGAGGCATACTCCTTGACCTCGCCGACCAGCGAGAAGAGGACCGCCGCCACAAGTGCGCCGAGCAGCGACCAGTAGGTCCAGCGCGTCCAGGCCGGCGAGATGCGCAGCGGATCGTGGGCCTCGTCGAGGGTCTGGAAGCGCTCCAGCGCCTCGCGCCGGAACAGGGTGTCGTCGCCGAGCACCTCCTCGGGACGCGGCGGCGGCAGGAACGGCGCGGCCGGACCGGCCAACCGCTCCAGCTGCTCGAGCTGGGCGGCGCCGAACTCGGCTTCGCGCGCCGAGCGCACCGCCACCAGCACGGCGAGCGCCCGGCCCTCCTCGTCGCGCACCGGCACCGCGATGAGCCGCTCGGAGCCGTCCCCCTCGGGGTCGTCCGCCTCGCGGTCGTAGCGCGAGTCGCGCCCGGCGCGCGGCACCAGCAGCCCCAGGCCGCTGCGCAGCACGAAGCTGGCGATGCCCACGGCGGCGCTGTCGCGGCGTTCGCCGCCGGTCGCCCGGTCGCGGGTCCAGAGCGTGTCGTCGTGCGGGTCGTAGAGCAGGCAGTAGGCGCGCTGGGCGTCCACCGCCTCGCGCGCCGCCTCGGCGAGCACCTCGGCGCGGTCGCCCAGGTTCGCCTGCAGGGCGAGAGCGCGCAGTACCTCGGCGATCTCGAGTCGGGCGTGGGTCGGCGGCGCGCCCGCGCCCGGTGATCCCGGGGACAGGGCTGCCGCGTCGCGCCGCGCCTCGTAGAGGCGAACGGCGTTGGCGATCAAGGCTGCCAGCTCGTCCGGCGCCGGCGGACGCTGGCTGAGATAGTAGATCCGGTCTTCGGCGATGAGGTCCTGGAAGAGCTGCGGATCGGGGCCGGCCGCCGCGACGATGTGCAGGGGCGGCAGTCCACCCCCGAAACCGACAACGCCGGCATTCGGCGGCGAGCCAGGAGGCGCCGGCCGGGGCGGCTCCGTCGTCGGCGGCGGCGATGCGGTCGGTCGAGTCGCCGGGGTCGCTCGAGTCGCCGGCGTCGCTCGAGTCGCCTGAGTCGATTGAGTCGACTGAGTTGACTGAGCCAAGGCCGCCAGCGTCTCGTCGAGCTGGTGGCCGGCGATCAGGCGGCGCGCCTCGTCGCCCGGGTAGCGCTCGCCGAGGCAGACGACGGCGATCTCCAGGCCCTGCCGGCTGCCCAGCGCCCGGCGGGCCGCCTCGGCGTCGGCGGTCGGGCAGACGACGACCTCGAGGTCGCGCGGGATCGGCGTCCGCTGCGCCAGCCGCGTCAGCCGGGCGCGCAGCGCGTCGGCGTCCAGGCGCTCGAACCCGATCAGCAGCACGGCCAGCGGCTCGGCTGGCGCGGTGAAGCGGTGGAGAGCGGCGATGGGGTCGGACATGGCGCTGCGGGCAGGATGTCAGGATGGGGAACGTGGGAACGGGGTCACGGCTCGGGAACCGGCGGCGAGCGGACGCGGACGCGCGGGGTCTCTTCGTTCGTCCCTGCTAGAGTACTCCTCGATGGTCACGCGCACCACCATGCTCCATGCCCCAGCAGCGCCGGTCGCCGCGGCGGCGCGGCGTCTCGTCCTCGGCCTGCCAGCAAGGCTGCTCTGCGGGCTCCTCCTTCTCCTGACAGCGCTTCTAACAGCGCTCCTGACAGCTGCCGGCTGCTCCCGGCAGCCCGCGGGAGCCGCCGGCCGGGCCGCCCAACCCTCTGATTCTGCCACGATTTCCGTCTCACCGCCGCCGGCACCCTCGCCCCGGCCGGCGGCGCCCTCGCCTCCCCGGCCGGCGGCGCTCCCGGGCCGGCCGGCGGGGTACGTCGGCGTGGTGCTCGCCCGCCAGGCGGTCACCGTCGCCGCCGAGGCGGATGGGCGCCTGGCGTCGGTGTCGGTGCGGGTCGGCGACGCCGTCCGCCGCGGCCAGGAGCTCGCCGCGCTCGCCACCGACGTCATGCACGGCGAGATGACGGTGGTGCAGGCCACCGTCGCCGCCGCGCGCGGCGAAGAGCGGCGCGCCGAGCTGGAGCTGGACCGCACGCGCGACCGCCGCGCCCGCCGCGAGCTGCATCCGGAGCTCTACGCCGAGGAGGATCTCGCCTCGGCGCGCAACGCCGAGCAGGAGGCGGCGGCGTCGGTGGACAGCGCCAAGGCGCGCGTCGCCGAGGAGGTGGGGCACCTGCGCCAGCTCGAGACTCGCCTGCAGCACGCGGTGCTGCGGGCGCCGATCGACGGCCGCGTCGCGCTGCGCTACCTCGACGCCGGCGCGCTGGTCCACTCCGGCGAGGCGGTGGTGCGCCTGATCAGCGCCGGCGAGTTCATGCTGCGCTTCGCGGTGCCACCGGAGCAGGCGGCGTCGATCCGCAAGGGAACCGGCGTCGAGGTGCGCCTCGCCTCGCTCCCCATGAGCCTGCTCGGCCGCGTCTCGCAGGTGGCCCCCCGCATCGACACCGCCTCCCAGATGATCTTCATCGAGGCCGACCTGCAGGTGCCGGCCAGCCTCCTGGATCGCCTGCAGGACGGCCTCCCCGGACGGGTAACCGCCTACGGGGAATCTCCCTCCGAGCGCCTACGGTGAATCTCCCTCCGATCCGGGCCACGGACGGCGGATCTCCTCTCCGCCTCCCTTTGGGCGAGGCGCACGCCTACGGGGAATCTCCCTCCGATCCGGGCCGAGGGCGGCTGATCTCCTCGCTACCTCCCTTTGGGCGAGGCGCTGGGGTCGTGGATGCCGGGGGGGCGGCGGAATGCGGCGCCTCGCCCAAAGGTCGGCAGCGAGGAGA
>DATNKH010000429.1:0-2128 GCA_035603475.1 Thermoanaerobaculia bacterium | reverse complement strand
ACCGAGCCGCAGCCTCATGCCGAGCTGTGGCTCCGGTTCGCGGCGGCCGTCGGCGCCGACCCCGCAGCCGTGCTCGCCGCCACGCCGGCCGGCGCGGCCCGCCGGACGGTGGACCAGTACCACCGCCTCTGCGGCAACGGCACTGCCGCGGCATTGGCCGCCCTCTACTCCTACGAGAGCCAGCAGCCCGAGGTGTCCCGCCAGAAGATGACAGGGCTGCGCGAGCACTACGGCATCTCCGATCCGGCAGCCCTCTCCTATTTCAGCGTCCATGCCGAGACCGACCAGCGCCACCGCGCCGGCGAGCGGCGGGCTCTCGCTCTCTGCCTCGAAGCCGCAGACTGCGCCGGCGAGATCCTCGCCGCCGGCCAGGCGGCGCTCGGCGCCTACTGGAATCTGCTCGACGCCGTGACCGAGGAGATCGGCGCCCGACCGGTTCAGTAGCTCGCCAGGTCCTCGAAGCGAACGAGCTCGCCGGCCGCGGCGGCGAGAGCGGCGAGCTTCAGGTCGTAGACCGGCCGGCGCGGCGCGGCGGGTCCGGCCCGTGGAGCATGGGCGCGCCGCGCGGACCGGATAGCTCGGGGATCGGTATGCTTGCTGCGCGACACGGCCAGGTTGAGTCTCACCAGCGGCCGATTCGCCGGCCTTCCATCCACTGGCGATGAGTCACCCAAAGGTTGACGTCGTCGCGCTCCTGATATATTCGAGCGGCGAACGGCGCAGGTTGGTCGCGAATTAGCCTCTTGACTTTGTTGATGTTTCTCAATACCGCGGCAGCGAGCGCTGGATGAGGCCCTTTGCCGATGATAAAGAAGGCCCTAACTCGGTGCGTCATCAGATCGCTAAGTTCGTCCCGCTCCCATCGTATCCTTTTATTGTGGGTTAGGGCGACCCAACCTCTTTCTCCTACCAGGCGAAGCCACTCTCCATCTGCCACGTGATCTGAGGCGAAGTGATCGGCGTACGCCTCTATCCGCTGGCCCCCTATTCTGAGTGCCGCAGGGACCGAGAGTCCCAGATCTCTGTCGGTGAAAAAAACGGGCTCAGGCAGCGCGCTCGTAGAGGATCGCCGCATTGATCTCCGAGTCACTCAAGTCATAGTCTGCGGCCACAGCTTCTCGCGGCTCCTGCGCGTCAAGGCGCTCGACTATCGTCGCCGTGCGCACGCCCTTGCCGGCGATGAAGGGCCGGCCGAATGAAATACTCGGATCTATCGCCACAATCTTCTGACTACTGAGACCAAGGCTGGCAATGACCGGGAACAAGCGGTACGGCAATCCTTCGATGCTTCTATCGATCCTCTGGAGATGCCCCATGAAGATCTCCGTGATAGCTAGTTGATCGGAGCAGCTGAGATCAAGAACCTGCCCGAAGCGCTCGATGAACAGTCTGCCGGCGGCGGTCCGTAGCTCGTCGCTAAGCAACAGCCTCTTGATTCTAAACCTTTCCGCCGCGAAAGCCAGAGCTTCGCGCACGGCAGACATTCGGACATCATGCCTGGTGCGAAGCGAGCGCAATACGTGAGCTTCGACCAAGTTGGAGAAAGATAGACGCGAATCCTCGGTAACGGGTCTATTGATCAGCGGATAAGAGTAGGATTCTCCCTCCGAGGTCTGATAGGGACGCCCTATCACCCACGAGCGCAGGGTCGAGGGTGAGATTCGTACGTGTCTCGCTGCCGACACAATCCCGTAGCGCGGCCTCTCGAGCGGTTCGATCTGTGCGGGTACGGTCAGATACATTACCCCCTAATTGATAGAGTACCACGGTGCTGCCGCATTACCGTCATTGCCTGCTCACCGCGATGAGGTTCAGCCGGCTCGCTTTGGCGACGTTCCAGCCGTCGACGGCGGCGATCTCGCTCAGGCGGACCGCCCAGGGCGCGTCCCGCAGCCGCTCGTAGGCGGAGCGCGGCAGCACCAGCACGCCCGGACCACCCTCGGCCGCCCAGGCGCCGACAGTGCCGGCGTCCCGCAGCTCGTGGACCGGCCAGCGGCCCAGGTAGAAGGTGAAGCTTGGCTCGGCATACTCGAAGGTGGCAACCGGCACGGCGGGGGCGGTGGCGGCGCGCACCGCGGCCGCCAGCCGCGGCGCCGGCTTCAGGCGCTCGACTGCCGGCGCCACCGTG
>DATNKH010000428.1:0-23942 GCA_035603475.1 Thermoanaerobaculia bacterium | reverse complement strand
GCCCCCCCCGCCCGCTCTGTCTCGTCCTTGGCCATGGAGGTAGTGTAGCCTGGACCTTGCCCGGGCCCACGGTGCCCCACGACCCCGAGGCCCGAGTCGGGTCGTGGCACCTGACCGGCGGCCTCGGCTTCACCTGAAATGGCGGCGCGGGCGGCCTTGTTCTCTCTTGGCGAGGAGGATGTATGTTCTTCTACAACTTTCAGTACATGCTGTGGATATTGCCCGGGCTGCTGTTGTCGCTCTGGGCTTCCTGGCGCACCCGGTCGGCCTTCAGCAAGTATTCGCGCGTGCGCAGTGCCCGCGGCCTGACCGGGGCACAGGCGGCGCAGGAGATGCTGCGGGCCGCCGGCATCGGCGACGTCAAGATCGTGGCGACCTCCGGCATGCTCACCGACCACTACAACCCGGCCACCAAGACCTTGGCGCTGTCGGAAGACGTCTACGGCTCACCGTCCATCGCCGCGGTCGGGGTCGCCTGCCACGAGGCCGGCCACGCCGTGCAGCACGCTCGCGCCTACAGGCCGCTCTGGCTTCGCTCGGCGCTGGTGCCGACCGCCAACATCGGCTCGTCGCTCGGCTACATCGTGATGGTCGTCGGATTGTTCTTCCTGCACTCGGCGCAGGTGGTGCTGTTCGGAGCGCTGCTGTTCGCGATGGTGCTGCTGTTTCAGATCGTCACCCTGCCGGTGGAGTTCGACGCCTCGGCGCGCGCCAAGCGCCTGGCGGTCGAGAACGGCATCGTGATGCAGCAGGAGCGCGAGGGGATGGACCGCGTGCTCAACGCCGCCGCCCTCACCTACGTCGCCGCCGTGGTCTCGACCCTGCTGACGCTGCTCTATTACCTGATGCGCGCCGGCCTTCTCGGCGGCCGCAGGGGCTAGTGGCCCGCGCCGCCGGCAGCTACTTCGCCGCCAGCTTGCCCAGCAGCGCCGTGAGCTCCGCGCGCCGCCGCGCCAGCTCTTCGGCCGTCTTCGCCTCCAGCACCAGGCGCAGGTAGGGCTCGGTGTTGGAGGGGCGGATGTTGGCCCACCAGTCGGGATAGCTGATGGTGATGCCGTCCAGGTAGTCGATCTGGGCGCCGGCGTAACGCTCGGCGAGCATCGCGATCTTGCCCGCCTTGTCCTCGACCACGAAATTGATCTCCGGGCTCTTCTGGTAGCGGGCCAGCGGCGCCACCAGCTGCGACAGCGGCTCGTCGGTCTGCCGCCGCAGGTTGAGCAGCTCGACCAGCGCCAGGATGGCGCAATCGGCGTAGTAATGGTCGCGGAAGTAGTAGTGGCCCGCCAGCTCGCCGCCGAAGATGCCCTGCCGCTCGCGCAGCGTGGCCTTCATGAACGAGTGTCCCACCCGCTCGCGCACCGGGATGCCGCCGTGCTCGGTGATGTACTCGGCGACGGCGCGCGACGACCGCAGGTCGTAGATCACCGCCTTGCCAGGCTCGCGCGCCAGCAACTCGCCGCCGATGAGGCCGGTCGTGAGGTCGTTCGGGACCGGCTCGCCGCGCTCGTCGACGAAGCCCACGCGGTCGGCGTCGCCGTCGAAAGCGGCGCCGAGATCGGCGCCGCTGGCGCGCACCGCCCGGCACAGGTCGCGCAGGTTCTCCTCCTCGAGCGGGTTCGGCTCGTGGTTCGGGAAGCTGCCGTCGAGCTCGAAGTAGAGCGGCACCAGGTCGATCCCCATCGCTTCGAGGATCGACCGGTCGATCGTCACCATGCCGTTGGCCGCGTCGACCGCCACCTTGAGGCGGCGGCTGCCGGCCGGCGCCGGCGCGAGGAAGGCCAGGACATGGCGGCGGTAGTCGAAGGCGACGTCGCCCTGGCGCACCCTGCCCGGCCGCGCCGCATGCGGCAGGTCGCCCGCCGCGATCTTGCTCTGCATCAGTTCGATGCCGTGATCGCCGGACACCGGGCGGGCGCCGTGGCGGCTGAACTTGAAGCCGTTGTACTGCGACGGGTTGTGGCTGGCGGTCACCTGGACGCCGCCGGCGGCGCCGGTGTGGCCGATCGCGAAGTAGTTCATCGGCGTCGAGGCGAGGCCGATGTCGAGCACGTCGAAGCCCGCCGCGGTGATGCCCTCGATCAGGGCGGACGCCAGGACCGGACTGCTGTTGCGCATGTCGCGGCTCACCACGACGGTGTTGCCGTGCTCGCGGTCCGCCTCGTCGAGCACGTGCTGGAAGGCGAGGCCGATCTGGTGCGCGATCTCGGCGTGGATCTCGGTCGGGTAGATGCCCCGGACGTCGTAAGCCTTGAAGATTCCGGACATGGTGGTCTCGATCTCTCCCTGATCTTCTTGGCGGCGCGAGCGCGCCGGGCTTCTCAGGCCGGGACTCCCGGCTCGCGTGCCAGGCCGGCGGCGTGCGCGGCGGGCTCGTCACCGCCCATTGCCTTCTCGATCCAGACACGCCCGGCGGGTCCTCCTTCGAGAACCAGCGCCGCGCCGTCGCTGTCGCGCGGCTCCGCGAGGCGCTCGATCGACACCGTCAACGTCTCGGCCTGGATATAGGCCTGGTGCCGTTCGAGCAGGCGCACGACGTCGGCACTGCCGAGGACGAAGAGCCGGATGCGGTCGGCGTAGTCGAGCCCCATCTCCCGGCGCCAGACCTGGACCTGGTGCACCAGCTCGCGGGCCTGCCCCTCCAGGCGCAGCTCCTCGGTGACGTGCGTGTCGAGCGCCACCAGCAGCTCGCGGTCGCCCTGGGTGGCCATCCCTTCCTTCTCGACCAGGTGCACCTCGACCTCGCCGGCGGCGAGCGCGACCTCTTCGCCGCCGGGCAGGCGCAGGGCCAGGCTGCCGGAGCGCTCGAGCTCGGCGGCCAGGGCGTCGCCGTCGGCCGCGGCGAGCGCCTGCTTCACCAGCGGCATGCGCTTGCCGAGGCGCGGCCCGACCTTCGGGAAGATCGGCCGCACCTCGTGATGGACGTACTGCGAGCGGTCGGCCGCCCAGTGCACCGCGTGCACGTTGAGCTCGTCGCGCAGCAGGTCCTCGTACGGCGCGACCGCTTCGCGCAGGCGCGGATCGGCGGCCACCAGGGTGACGGCGGCGAGCGGCTGCCGGGTCTTCAGGCCATGAGCGTTGCGGGCGGCGTGCCCCAGCCGCACGATGCGCTGGACGGCGGCCATGCCCGCCTCGAGCGCCGGATCGGCGCGGCCGGCGGCGGGCTCCGGCCAGCCCTCGAGGTGGACGCTCGCCGCCGCGGCCGGGTCCTGGCTGCGCACCAGGTGACGATGCAGCACGTCGGCCACGAAAGGCACGAAGGGGGCCAGCAGGCGCGCCAGCGTGGTGAGGACCTCGTACAGCGCGTCGTAGGCGCTCGCCTTGCCGGCCGCTCCATCCGCCGGAGCGCCGGCCGCCGATTCCGCAAAAGCATCCGCCGCGGGAGCCGCGGCGGGGGCCCAGAACCGGCCGCGGCTGCGGCGGATGTACCAGTTGGTGAGGTCGTCGAGGAACTCCTCGATGCCGCGCGCCGCCTCGGCGATGCGATAGCCCTCGAGATGCCCGGTCGTGGCGGCCACCAGGCGATCCAGCCGCAGCAGCACCCAGCGGTCGAGCGCCGGGCGGCCGCCGAAGCGCAGGGCGCTGGCGGCCGGCGGCCGCCAGCCGTCCAGGTTGGCGTAGATGGTGAAGAACGAGAGCGCGTTCCACAGCGGCAGCAGGAAGCGCTGCGCCGCCTCCCGCACCAGGCGCGCCGAGAAGCGCGACGGCACCTCCGGGTTGTTGACGCAGAAGTACCAGCGCAAGGCGTCGGCGCCGCTCTCCTCGATGACCCCCATCGGCTCGACGAAGTTGCCGAGCCGCTTGGACATCTTGCGCCCCTGGTCGTCGTTGACGTGGCCGAGCACGATGCAGGTGCGATAGGCGACCGAGTCGAACAGCAGGGCGCCGAGGACGTGCAAGGTGTAGAACCAGCCGCGCGTCTGGTCGACCGCCTCGGAGATGAAGTCGGCGGGGAACTGGCGCCGGGCGTCGATCAGCTCGCGGTTCTCGAACGGATAGTGGTGCTGGGCGAAGGGCATCGAGCCGGCGTCGAACCAGGCGTCGATGACGTAGGGGACCCGGCGCATGGTGCCGCCGCACTTGCCGCAGGGCAGCTCCAGCTCGGGTCCGTCGATGAAGGGCCGGTGCGGATCGAACTGCGCCGCGTCGTAGGGGTCGGCGGGAGCCGGCCTGCCGGCGGCCGCGAACAGCTCGGCGAACGACCCGATCACCCGCTGGCCGCCGCAGTCGCAGGTCCAGACGGGCAGCGGCGTCCCCCAGTAGCGGTTGCGTGACAGCGCCCAATCGACCACGTTCTCGAGCCAGTTGCCGAAGCGCCCCTCGCCGACGTGCTCGGGGTGCCAGTGGATCTCGCGGTTCCTGGCGATCAGCTCGTCGCGCGCGGCGGTGGTCTTCACGAACCAGCTGCGCGTCGCGTAATAGAGCAGGGGGCGGTCGCAGCGCCAGCAGAAGGGGTAGCTGTGCCGGTAGCGGTCGGAGTGCAGCAGCAGCCCGCGTTCCTTGAGGTCCTGGACGATCTGGGGATCGGCGTCCTTGAACCAGGCCCCGGCGAAAGGCCCGGCGCCGGGCGCCATCTTGCCTTCGGTGTCGACGCTCAGGATGAGCGGCAGCTGGTAGCGCAGGCCGGTCTGATAGTCGTCCTCGCCGAACGGCGGGGCCGTGTGGACGAGCCCGGTGCCTTCACTGACCGTGACGTAATCGCCGAGCACGACCTTGCCCGGCTCTTCGGGAAAGAAGAAGGTGAACGGCCGTTGGTAGAGCAGGCCCTCGAGCGCCCGGCCGGCGACCCGGGCCAGCGCCGGCTGCTCGCGCAGGTCGAGCACGTGGCGCTTGCTCCCCGGCTCGGCGGCCGGCGCCAGCAGCGGCACCGGGTTGGCCAGCCCCTCGGCGAAGATCAGCTTCCGGCCCGGGAGCAGCGGATGGGAGACGATGCGATAGATGAGCTCCGGCGAGACCGCGAGACCGACGTTGGCCAGCGTCGTCCAGGGAGTGGTCGTCCAGGCGACGAACGAGAGGTCCGGACCCACCTCGAACGTGCCGCCACCGGCGGTCGCGACGGCCTGGCCGGGGAGGGCCGGGAACAGCGTCCAGATCGAGGGGTCGTCGGTCTCGCGATAGTTCTGCGCCACCTCGTGGCTGGACAGGGTGGTGCCGCAGCGGGCGCAGTAGGGCTGGATCTTGTAGCTCTCGACCAGGAGCCCCTGGCGCCAGAGCTCGGCCAGCGCCCACCAGACCGACTCGATATAGGTGTTGCTGTAGGTGTAGTAGGCATGATCGAGGTCGATCCAGTAGCCGATGCGCTCGGTCATCGCCCGCCACTGCCGCTCGTAGGCGTGGACGCTCTCGAGGCAGGCGCGATTGAACTCGGCGATGCCGTAGGCCTCGATCTGCCGCTTGCCGCCGCTGAAGCCCAGGCGCTTCTCGACCTCGATCTCGACCGCCAGGCCATGGGTGTCCCAGCCGGCCTTGCGCAGCACGCGGTAGCCGCGCTGGGTGCGGTAGCGCGGGAACAGGTCCTTGACCACGCGGGTCACCACGTGCCCGACGTGGGGCACGTTGTTGGCAGTCGGCGGGCCCTCGAAGAAGACGAAGTCGCCGCGCGGGGCGGCCCGGGTCTGCGTCTGCTCGAAGATCCGCCCGGCCCGCCACTCGGCGAGCACCTCGCGCTCGAGCCGCGGGAACGGATACCCGCCCGGCACGTCCGGGAAGCGCTGGCCGCGGTCGTCGCTCATGGCGCCGGTATTGTACCTTCCCGGCCGGCCTTCTCATTTCAGGAAGCGCCGACGACAATGGCAGGACGAGGAGGCGGCGCTACGCGGCCGGCAGCTGATCGAGGAAGCGGGCGAGGGCCTTGCCGAAGGTCACGGGCTTCTCGGCGTGGGGAAGGGCGCGCGTGCCCTCGAAGGCCTCGACGTGGGCTCCTGCAGGCAGGACGTCCGCACTCGGCCAGTTCTCCCTGTCCTCGCCGCCCAGACCGATCCATAGCGGGACTTGCAGGGCGCGGAGCGCCGCGCCGGCGGGCACGTCCAGGTCCCCTCGCCAGTAGGCGGCGAGCGCCTGGCGGTGGGCCGGGAGGTGGCTCACGCGGTAATGGTGCTCGAGCAGGGCGGCGTCGACCCGGTCGCCCGCGGCGTAAGCGTGATTCCTCAGGTAGCTGCCGAGAACGGCGCGGCTGGTGAGGGCGTCCAGGACAGAGACCCGCAGCAACGGCACCGCCATCAGCTGGCCGACCAACGGGTGGACCGCCGGGCCGGCGCCGTCGGCCGAGTCCAGATCGGCATGCGGCATTGCCTCGGCCGGCGCCTCGGGTCCGGTCTCCGCCGTCTCGGGCCCCGCCGCCGCGGGCGCCCCCGTTGCCGCAGCCGCCCCGGTCACCGCGGCCGCCGTGTCAGGGGCTGCTTCCGCCCCTCCAAGATGCTCATCGCTGCCGCTGCCGGTGGGGAGGCCCAGGGGCGCCACCAGGGCGAGGCCTCGGACCAGGGCGGAGCGCTCCTCCGCCAGGTGGATGGCGTAGGGAGCGGCGTGCCCGGCGGCGACCAGGGCCGCCCGGCCCCAGACCACCCCGGCGAGGAAGTCGGCGAGGCAGGCGAGATAGGCCCGGGGCCGCGGCTCGAGGGGCGCCGAGCGCCCCCAGCCCGGCAGATCGGGCGCCAGGACCCGGAAGCGCGGCGCCAGCGCCTCGGCCGCCGCGCGCCACTGGCAGCTGTCGAAGCCCGGGCCGAAGGCGTGCAGCAGCACGACCGGCGGACCGGCGCCGATCTCCTGGAAGACCACCGGTCCGAAATGGCCGGAATAGCGGTGGGTGCGCCCCCACCCCGGTGCCTTCGGCGCTCGCAGCCGCCGCTGGATGAGGACGTGCGCCACCGCCGGCACCGCCAGGGCAGCGCCTGCCAGGGCGAGGCCCCGGACCAGCCGCCGGCTGCCGCGGTCGCCAGGTGGGGCGGAGTCCTTCATCCAGCAGAAGATACCAGACCGGTCGCCGCTGCCCCGGGGCGATATAATGCGTGAGCGAGGACTGCATCCATGCCCGTCCGTCCCATCGTCCGACTCGGTCATCCGACGCTGCGCGGCGTCGCGCAGGCGTTGCCTCCCGGCCGCGTCGGGGAGCCGGCGATCCAGGAGCTGGTCGACGACATGATCGACACGATGCGCGCCGCCCACGGCGTCGGTCTCGCCGCGCCGCAGGTCGGGACCTCGCTGCAGATCTTCGTCTACGAGATGCCGCTGCCGGCCCCGACGGCGACATCGGACCCGACGGCGACATCGGCCCCGACGGCGACGCCGGAGCCGGGCGCGCCGACGGTGGAGGCGCCGGTGACGCCAGCAGGAGGCCGCGCTCCGGAGAGTCAGGCCCAGGCTCCGGAGACGCCGGCCCGGGAAGCCGTGCGCGAGGCGAGCGGCCCGATCCCGCTGCACGTGGTGATCAACCCGATGCTGACGCCCCAGGCCGGCGAGCTGGTCTACGACTGGGAAGGTTGCCTGTCGATCCCCGATCTGCGGGGCCTGGTGCCGCGCCATCCGGCGGTGCGCGTGCGCGGCCTCGACCGGCTGGGCCAGGCGCTCGACTACGTCGCCCGGGGCTTCGAGGCCAGGATCGTCCAGCACGAGTTCGACCACCTGAACGGCGTCGTCTTCCTCGACCGGATGCGCGACCTGAAGGGGTTGGCCTTCCGCGACGAGTGGGAGCGCTACATGGCAGCGGGCGCGGCGGAGCCCCCCGATCCCCTCGACCCCCATCCGCGGCCGTCCGCGTCCCAGGCCGTCCAACCGGAAGAGCCTGTCCTGGCGTCGGCGCACCGGGGCGACCCGGAAGTGATTTGAGCCGCGAGATCGTCATCCTCTGGGCCGGGCGGCACCAGCGCTCGGCCTGGGAGGAGCTGTGCGCCTCCTACCGCCGGCGCATCGAGCGCCTGGCGCCGATCCGCGATCTGCCGGTGCGTGCCCGGGCAGGCTCCGACGACCCGCAACGGCAGCGCGCCGAGGCGCAGGCGCTGCTGGCGGCGCTGCCGCAGCCTTGCTTCCCCATCGCCCTGGACAGCCGGGGCGAGGCCCTGGCCTCGGTGCCGTTCGCCGAGCGCCTGGGCCGCCTGCGCGGCGAATGGCCCCATGCCGTCGCCTTCCTGGTCGGCTCCGACCTGGGGCTCCCGCCCAGCCTGCTGCAGCAGGCGCGATGGGTGCTCTCGCTCGGTCCGCTGACCCTGTCCCACGAGGTGGCACGGCTCGTGCTGTACGAGCAGCTCTACCGCGCTCTCTCCATCGCGGCCGGAATGAGCTATCATCGCGAGCCGCCATGAGAGCGTTCTCGTGGGGAGAGCCAGAGGATAGAGCTGAAAGGAGACAGCAGCGTGGCCAGGAAACAGACCGCCAAACCGGCTCCTGAGGTGAACAGCGAGCGCTACGAGGCTCTCCGCGAACGCCTGCTGAAACAGAAGCAGGAGATCCTCGACATGTACAACCAGGATCTCAAGGCCGGGCAGGAGTCGTCTGACGACGGGACCGACGACATCGTGGATCGCGCCAACGCCGCCTATAACCGCGAGCTGATGTTCTCCCTGTCGGACAGCGAGCGGACACTGCTGCTGCAGATCGAGGATGCGCTCGGCCGCATGGGCCGGAGCGCCTACGGCCGCTGCAACAACTGCGGCCAGACGATCGCCTTGCTGCGCCTGGAGGCGGTTCCCTGGGCGCGGTTCTGCATCGATTGCCAGGAGCTGGCAGAGAAGGGAATGCTCGAGGCAGAGGTGGGTTAACCCGGAGCAGCCCCCCGCGCCGCGGTGCCCCGACGCGGTGCCGCGCTCCAGCGACTCGCGGCGGCATCGCATGACCGAATCCGTCCATCGCCTGCTCGCCACCCTGGGGCAGGATGGCGCTTCCCAGGTGGCGCTGGTCCATGGCGACCTCGTGCTGGCCGAGCCCGCGGCGCTCGAGGTCGCCGCAGCGCTCGCCGCGCGGCACGGCGGACGCGTCGAGGCGCATCGCCGCCCGCCTGGCCTGGGACCGTTGCTGCAAGACCTCCGCACCTTCTCGATGTTCGGCGGGGCCAAGGTGCTGCTCGCCATCGACACCTTCGTCTTCGCCGACCGCTCCGCCGCCGCCGACCTCCTCGACGAGGCCGAGGAGGCGCTGCCGCTCGCGGGCGGCGCGGATCCGGCGGCGGTGCTCTCCGTCCGCGAGCGCCAGGCAGCCTCCCGCCTGCTGCAGGCGTTGAAACTGTTCGAGCTCGAGGTCGCGGACGCCGCCGAGCCGGCGGAGCGGCTCCTGGAGCGGCTGCCGGCCTGGGTGTTCGAGGGTGGCAATGCGGCGCGCCGCGCGCGGGCAGGGCGCGCCCGCGGCAAGCGCCAGGTCGAGCAGCTGCGCGAGGGGCTCGCGGCGCTGCTCGACGCGGCGCGCCGGGAAGGTGTCGAGGGGCGCGCGGAAGGGGACCTCTCGGACCTGGCGCAAGCCATCTCGGGAGGCCTGCCGGCAGGACACTTCCTGGTCTTCGCCGAGCGCGAGGTGGCCGCGGGCCATCCGCTGGCGAAGCTGCTCGGCGAGCGGGGAGCGGTGGCCGCGGTCGGAGAGGTGGAGGCCGATCGCGGTGGCTGGCAAGGCGTGGATCTGCTGGCCGCGGAGCTCGAGCGTCAGACCGGGATCGGCATCTCGGGCGAAGCGCTGGCGGAATTGACGCGGCGGACCCTGCGCAAGCCCGGCGATCGTCCGGCCGGCGGCAGGGGCGGCGAGGCCGCCGGCGCCTCGACGGCACGGCTGGCGGGCGAGTACCGCAAGCTGGCGAACCTGGCGAGGGCGGCAGGAGACCGCCGGATCGAGCGGCGGACGGTCGAGGAGGCGGTGGAGGACCGCGGCGAGGAAGACGTCTGGAAGCTGCTGGACGCGGTCGGGGCCGGCCATGGCGGCGAGGCCATGGATCGGCTGCAGCGGCTGCTGATCGCGGCGGAGGATCCGTTGGGGGCGCGCCTGTCCTTTTTCGCCCTGCTGGCCACCTTCTGCCGCCGGCTGACCGCGATCCGCGGCATGATGCGGGTCGCCCGGGTGCCGGCGGGCGAGACCAACTACAACCGCTTCACGGCACGTCTCGCCCCGGCGCTGCAAGGGGATCTGCCCGGCCTGCCCGGCGGCAAGAACCCCCTCGCGGGGGTCAACCCATGGGCGCTGTTCCGCGCCTATCTCGCCGCCAGCCGCCTGCCGGAGCCGGTCGCCGCGCGCTTGCCGTGGGAAGTGCTCGAGACCGAGCTCCAGCTCAAGGGAGAGAGCGGCGAGGCCGACGCCGCCCTGGCCCGCCTCGTCGTTCACCTCAGCACCGCCGTCAAGGGCGCCGCGGCCGGAACGCCCCGCCGCGGGTAGGCTGCAGGCAGGCCCTGTGCGGGATCTGCCAGGCTGGTAGTGGGGCATAATGCCCCACTGCCAGCGATTGGCCCCATTCTGTCTGCCAAGACAAGATAAGATGCGATCGGACTCCGAGTCGACCCTGAGCTGTCTCCCTGCGCGTCGCGGTCTTGCGACGAGCCGGCAAGAGGAGAGTGATCGTGTGCACCTTGATGGGGGGTTGGAGGCATCGAGGCATCCGGGTTTCCGCCCTGGCACTGGCGTGCGGCATGACGGCCGCGGTGGCGACTGCCGCAACGCCGGAGAAGGCGGACGGACAAAGCGGTCTTGCCGCGCTTGCGAGCCCGGTCCACCCCATGCCGGTACGAGGAGCCAGGTCGGCTGCCGACATCGTCATCTCCTCTAGCCTGTCCTACCATGGCGGCCTCGTGATCACCTCTGCCAAGGTGGTCTTCATCTTCTGGGGACCGAGCTTCGCCGACGCCAGCTCGCCGGATCAGCTCTACGCCCAGACGCTGCAAGCATTCCGGAACCAATTCGGCACGACCCTCGAGTACAACGTCATCACGCAGTACTCCGGGATCCAGCAGGCGAACCTCGGCTCCGGGACGCCTGACTGGTTCGACACCTCGACGCCGCCGACGAACGTCACCGACGCCATCGTCCAGGGCGAGGTCAACGCCTACCTGGCGAGCCATGCCTTCGACGCCAGCACGATCTACGAGGTGGTCATCCCGAGCAGCTCGTATTCCTCGAACGGCAACGCCACCTCGTGCGGCGGACCGAACCTCGCCTACTGCGCCTATCACGGTTACTTCACCAGCGGCGCCAACGCGGTCAAGTACTCCATCGAGCCCTATCCGAGCTGCGGCGGCTGCCAGGTCCCGGGATGGACGGCGGTGCAGAACCAGGAGCACTTCGTCTGTCACGAGACGCGCGAGGCGGTAACCGACGAGCAGTTGAACGCCTGGTATGACTTCACTGGCTTCGAGGCCGATGACAAGTGCGCCTGGAATCCGACGCCCTTCATCGGCACCGGCGGCTACTCCTACCAGTACGAGTGGTCGAATGCGACCTCGTCATGCGTCCAGACGCTCCCGATCCCCTCGGGCCCCGGGGTCACGACGAACGGTGTGTCCGGCATCTCGGCGACGGCTGCCACCTTGGGTGGCACGGTCTATCCCGAGGGCGCCAGCACGAATGCTTACTTCCAATGGGGAACGACGCCGGCCTATGGCAACACGACTGCCGCTCAGAACGTCGGGGCTGGAACGACCGCCGTGCCGATCAGTGCGAATCTGACCGGGCTTCTCTGTGGGACGCCCTATCACGTCCAGGCCGTCGCGTCGAACGGCGGTGGCACGGGCTACGGCGGCGACCAGAGCTTCGCGACCCCGGCGTGCCCGGCGTCCTTCTACACCCTTGCGCCATGCCGGATCCTCGATACGCGTCCCCTCCAATTGACCGGCAACCTCATCTGGGAGTTCGGCATGGCCACGTCCTGCGGCATTCCCGCGAACGCGACGGCGGTTTCCGTCAACGTCACCGGACTGGACGCCACGGCCGCCGGTTACCTGACTTTCTGGCCCGCGCAGGCCCCGCGTCCCAATACCAGCACCCTCTACTTCGGTCCGGGTCAGATTCGCGCCAACAACGCCATCCTGCTGCTCGCGCCTGGCTATGGCGTTACGATGCGTGCGGTCTGGTTCGAATTCTTCAGCGCCGGCAAGTTCGACCTGATCATTGACGTCAACGGCTACTTCCAGTAAGGGAAGCGCGCTTCGACCCATCTGCCGCTGGCCGCTGGCCGCGGGCCGCGGGCGCGGCCGGCTGGTGACCTCCTCTTGACACTGGAGCGCAAATACGGCGTAATGGGGCTTGACAAAGCCGTTCGGATGGCGTAAATAAGACGTAACATGAGCCATCCGGCGATCGCTTCGACCCTGCTGTCCTTCTCACCGGTCTCCCGTCGCGCCCTGGCCTCGCTCGCCGACCGCCTCCCGATCTCTCTGCCGGTCACCCGAGCGGTGCCGGCACCGGCAGTCCGCCCTGCGCACCTGCGAAGATCTCTGGCTCAGTCGTCTCAGCCGTCTCAGCTTCCCGATCTCTTCGACTGGCTGCGGCTTGCCACGCGGCAGCTCTTCCGCGCCGAGCTGGAGGCAAGGCTCGAGCCCTACCGCGCGTGCCGCTGCTGCGTGGCGCAGGTCCGGTGGTGCGGAGAAGGAGTGCCTACGAGGACGGTGCCCCCGGATCGATCGGCTGGCGCGCCCCCCGGGGAGATCGCCGGGATCGCCAGGATCACCCCGCTCACGTCATGCCTGATCCTCGGTGCGAAGGCGGATCCCTATTCGCCTGCCGAGGCGACGCAGAGATTGACGCAGAGGACGTTGCGGCGCCTCCTGGAGCGCTCCGCCGGCCATCCCCGGGAGATCTCCACCATCTCCGGCATCGAGATCTCGATCCTGACGCGCTCGCCGCTCCTGCTGAGAGACCTCGACCTCCTCGTCGATCTCGATCGGCGCCATGCCGTCACCGTGTCCGTCCTGATTCCCGCCGCCGAGGCCGAGCTCGCGGGTCGCATCGAAGCGAACACGTCTCCGCCGTCTCCGCCATCGCCACCATCGCCACCATCGCCACCATCGCCACCATCGCCAGACACCCGCTTCGAGCTGGTCCATGCCCTCGCCGCGCACGGCATCGCGACCCGGGTCGTCTGCACACCCATCCAGCCTGGCCTGAACAACAGCGTCGCCGTCCTCCGCCGCCTTCTCGCTCGCGCGCACGAGGCCGGGGCGTTCGACGTCAGTCCGGCTCCCCGGCACCCGGCCCTGCGCCCCACCTCCGCGGAATCCCGGCAGCTGCTCGCCCTCTTCCATCGCCTCCGTCTCGAGCGCGGCTTCCCCAGGACCTCGCCAGGCCGGGCCTGACAGCGCGTCCGGCTCGGCGCGAAGCGATTCCGGCGTCCGCGGCCCCACCGTCCGCGGCCCTGCCGGTCATGGCCCGTAGGAGCAGCGTCGCGCAGAAAGCCCGGGGGTCCCGCCGCCGACGGGTCTAGTGTCCCGCTCGGTTCATTCGCATACTATTCGCTTGCCCTCCGCGTCCCTGGCTGCGTTGCGCCTCCTCGACATAAGTTCGACTATGCCTCGTCGGCGACGCCTTGCCAGGAACGCGGATGGACGGCGCGACTAGCATGCGAATTAACCGAGCGGGACACTAGCCTCGGGGGTCGCCGCCGGTACCCAGGTACAATCACTCCATGCCCGAGCTGCCAGAAATCGAGGTGCTTCGCCGGAGCCTCGAGCCGCTGCTGCCGGGAGACGTGATCGAAGGGGTGAGGGTGAGGAACGCCGCCCTGCGCGAGCGCGTCCGTACGCGCCAGCTGGCCCGCGTGGTCGGCGGGCGCATCGAGGCCGTGCGGCGGCGCTCCAAGTACCTGCTCATCGACGTCAGCGGCGGGTTCACGCTCGCCATCCACCTCGGCATGAGCGGACGCCTGACCCTCGTCCGGGCGGCCACGCCTCCGGAGCCTCACGAGCACGTCTCCTTCCAGCTCCGCTCCGGCCGGCGCCTGCGGCTGCGCGATCCGCGCCGCTTCGGTCTCGTGCTGGCCCTGCCCACCGCGGGCCTCGCGGAGGACCCTCACTTCGCCCATCTCGGCGTCGAGCCGCTCGACCGCGGATTCTCCGGCGACTTCCTGCGCCGAGAGGCCGCCGGGCGGCGCGGGCCGGTGAAGGCGTTCCTCATGGACGCCCGCATCGTCGTCGGCCTCGGCAACATCTACGCCAGCGAGACGCTCTTCGCCGCCCGCGTCCACCCGGCGCGCTCGGTGGGCCGCATCGGTCCCGCGAGCTGGGAGCGCGTCGCCGGGTCGGCCGTCGCGGTGCTGCGGCGCGCCATCGCCGAGGGCGGCACCACGCTCAAGGACTTCGCCGACGGCCAGGGGCGCAGCGGCGAGTTCCAGGTCTCGCTGTCCGCGTACGGCCGCCAAGGCGAGCCCTGCCCCCGCTGCGGCCACCTCATCCGTCGCCTGGTCCAGGCAGGCCGCAGCACGTTCTACTGCCCGCACTGTCAGCGCTGAGCTGGGGCCTCGTCCCTCGGGAGGAGGAGGCAGGAACGAGGTTGGTCGGAGCCTGTAGAATCCCGGCGTGCGACCGCCATCCCTCCGCCCGGGCCGGGGAGCGAGCCATGCCGTGCTCGAACCCGTGCCGGCGCTCGATCCGCTGGCTGCGATCCCGGGTCCCAGACCTTGCGTCCTCGGCGTTGCGGGCGGGACGGGTTCCGGCAAGACCACCGTCGTGCGTTCGATTCTCGACGCCGCGGGCGAGGACCGCATCGCCCTCATCGAGCAGGACAGCTACTACCGCGACATCGACTGGCGCAGCGAGGCGGACCTGCTGCAGCACAACTTCGACCATCCGGCCGCGATCGACAACGATCTCCTCGTCGCCCATCTCGCGGCGCTCAAGGCAGGACATCCGGTGGAAGTGCCGATCTACGACTTCGTGCGCCACCGCCGGACGACCCGCACCCGCCGAGTCCTGCCGCTGCCGGTCATCCTGCTGGAAGGCATCCTGATCTTCGTCGAGGCCGCCCTGCGGGAGCTCCTAGACTTCAAGATCTACGTCGACACCGACGCCGACCTGCGGCTCATCCGGCGCCTCGGGCGCGACATCGCCGAGCGCGGCCGCAGCGTCAAGGACGTCCTGCGCCAGTACCTCGAGACCGTCCGCCCGATGCACCTCGAGTTCGTGGAGCCATCCAAGCGCTGGGCGGACATCATCATCCCGGAAGGAGGCGAGAACCGGGTGGCGCTCGAGATGGTGGTGGCGCGGGTCGAAAAGCTGTTGGAGGGTCGCTGATCGTGCCCTCGTACCTGCTGCGCGTGCGCGCCCGGTTCGAAGCCGCCCATCACCTCACCTCGTATCGCGGCGCCGTCGAGCCGGTCCATGGTCACTCCTGGCAGGTCGAGGCGGCCCTGGCCGCCGCCGAGCTCGACGCCGAGGGCATGGCCGGCGACTTCGTCGCCGTGCAGGCCGCCTTGCGGGAGCTCGCCGCGGCTCTCGACCACCGGGACCTCAACCTCGTGCCGCCTTTCGATCGGCTCAGCCCCACCACCGAGCGCCTGGCCGCCTGGTTCTACGACCGCCTGCGGGAGCGCCTCGCCGCCGTGCCGGCAGCCCTGGTGGAGGTGACCGTCTGGGAGGGTCCCGACTGCTCGGCCACCTATCGCCCCGGGTAGTGGGTCATTGCGCGAGGTTGGAACTGACCCACTACCTCGTGCCGCGCGTGCCGGTCCGGCTTGACACCGGCCGTTGCCGTCACTAACGTCTCCCCACGCCATGAAGACGACCTACACAGTAGTGCTCGCCGCCGCCCTGTTGCTGTGCGCAGCGGGATGCCAGCGCAAGGTCTTGGATGCTGGCAGCCTCGACGTGCAGCCGCGCTCGATCACGCTGCCGTATCCGCAGCTGGCGACCGTGCGCTTTACCTGGACTCCGGCGGCGGCCTCCGGCGAGGGTGACACCCCCTCCGAGCCGCTGGTGTTCCTGCACCTGCTCGGGGCCAAGGACCAGGTGCTGCGGACCTTCGACCACCCCTTCCCCCAACGCTGGCTCGCAGGCGCGCCGGTGAGCTATGACGTCAAGCTGTACCAGTCCGCGCTGGCGCCGCCGCTCGCCCCCGGCAAGTACCGCCTGAGCGTCGGCCTCCTCGACCGTAATGGCAAGCGATGGGCGCTCGACGGGCTCGGCGAGCCGGTCCGGCGGCAGGAGTACCGGGCCGCCGAGGTCGAGGTGCCGCCGCAGCCGGCCGGCCCCCGCCTCGAGTTCTCGCAGACCTGGTTGCAGCTCGAAGCCGGTTCCGACAAGCAGGTGGTGGCTCGCCGCTGGCTGTCCCAGCAACCTGGCGAGATCCGGGTGGAAGCCATCCCCGGGCCCGGAACGCTCTGGCTGAGCTTCCGCATCCCGCCGGGAGACGGCGCCTCTCAGAAGCTGATCTATCACGATGCCTCCACCAACACTCCCGCCGTGGTGATCCGCGACAGCTGCGGCGCCGTGGAGACCGGGATCTCCGGACCGGGTCCGCACGAGGTGGAGATGCCCATCGAGACCCCGGGAGCCGAGGGCGCCTGCCGGATCACCCTGGTGCCGAACTTCCACGTCGTGTTCCCCGACCGCGCCGGGGCGAGGTCGGTCTCGCTCGAGAACGTGGCCTGGATCGCCGGCAGCGCCCGCGGCCCTGCGCCCGGCGACGGCACGGAGCCACCGGAGGGCACCGCCAGCCCGGCCGCGCCGCCCGCACCCGCTCCCGGCAAGCCGGCCGGCGGCACGGGTTAGGCGCTCGTGACCAGCACGGCGACGGCCCGCGGCTGGCGCTGGGCGGGGATGGCACGAAGGCCATGAAGCACGGTGTCGGCAGCATCCTGAGGCCCGAGCAGGAGCGCTATCTCGAGCGCCTGCTGCCTCCCCGCGAGCCGCTGCTGCGAGAGATGGAGGAGCAGGCGGGGCGCGAGGACATCCCCATCTCGGACCCCGAGGTGGGGCGCCTGCTCTCCATCCTGGCCCGCGCCACCGGCGCGCGGCTGATCCTCGAGATCGGCGCGGCGATCGGCTACGGCACCCTCTGCCTGGCCCGCGGCGCGCCCCAGGCGAGAGTGGTGTCGATCGACACCGACCCGGGGCGCCTCGCCACGGCGCGCGCCTATCTCGAGCGGGCGGCCGTCGCCGAGCGGGTCGAGCTGGTGCAAGGGGCGGCGCTGGACCTCCTGCCCACCCTTCCCCTGCTCGAGGGTCCGTTCGACCTGGTCTACATCGACGCCGTCAAGCAAGAGTACCGGCGCTACCTCGACGTGGTGCTGCCCCGTCTCCGGGTGGGCGGCCTGGTGGTCGTCGACAACCTGCTCTGGGGCGGGAAGGTCGCCGAGCCGCCACCGGACGATGACGGCCAAGATCCGGCGGCCGAGGCCCTGCGCGCCTTCAACGGCTACCTGATGATGCATCCGCAGCTCGAGGCCGTGGTGGTGCCGCTCGGCGACGGCGTCGGCCTGGTGACCAAGATCCGGGCCCTCCGCAGCGAGATGGGCGGACCGGGATAGCTGTTCACGGCAGCGATCCCCGTCAAGGCTCGTTCAGGCGCAGCGGAAGCGCAGCGCCTGGGCCATGATGGAGATGATCACGAACAGGACATGAAGCCCCCTCTCACCACCAAGGCGGCACGTCTGCTTTGATCAAGTAATTGCTCAAGACCCTCGCAAAAGCGCCGCGAGTCAAGGTCCGGGCTTCAAGGTCCGCGAAGAGACCGGGCTCGAGCCTGCAAAGCAGACCGATTCCATTATGGAATCCGTAGATGGCGGGTAAACGAGACAAGCCGAAGCGCTCTTCGAAGGCTTCCAGGAAGACGAAATCGGCGTAGCGCCGGCCATGGAGGTTCGGCCACCCACGCCCGGAAATCGGCTCATCGAAGCGCAAGTCGAGAATCGACCTCGTCCGGCCAAAGAACATGGCCGTGTCTACGCGTCCGGCCTTGATTTTCGCAGGAGCCGGCCAGAGATGCGTCTCTTCCATGGCATCAACCAAGAGGCCAAAGAGGACACCAGAGTGATTCCCTTGCTCCAGGTAGGGAATCAACAGCTCGGCGAGGACCGGCAACATCATATTGTCATCGTCGAGGAAGTAGACAAAGGGACGCGTGGCTGCCTCCAGGCCAAGCTGCCGTTGCACATCACCCCACTGCCTGGTCTTCGGGCCCTGGATGAGAACATGAGGTCGCAGCCCGCGGGGGATCTCCAGCGCACCGTCAGTCACCAGTAGCCACTCTGCCTGGTCCGGCACCGACTGGGCAACGAGCGGCAGGAGCTCGGGTCGCGAGACGGGGGTGATGACACTCAGCTGCCTGGATGGATCCATGGCAAACGCCGACGATGCGCAAGAGCACTAACGGAGGCGGGAGCGCACTTCGACCAGCATCTGCTTGATCTCGAGCGCGGTCCCCGGCCGCCGGGCGAGACTCTTGTGCAGCGCCGTGCGGAAGAAGTCGCCGAGGGACGGGTCGTACTCGGGACAGACCTGGGCGAAGTCCGGCACCCTGCCGAGGCGGATGCGGGTCATGATCTGCCGCACGTCGCCGGTGCCGAACACCTTGTGCCCCAGCAGGCCCTCGTAGAGCACGATCGCCAGGCTCCAGAGGTCGAAGGAGGCGTCGGCCCGCTGGCCGTTGAGCGCCTCCGGCGAGAGATAGGAGAGGGTGCCGGCGAGCTGCCGCGACAGGTCGAGGGAGGTGGCGGTCTGGTTCCAGATCGAGGTCGGCGGCAGCAATGCCGCGGCGTCGTCGGTGCTGCCGCCTGATTCGACGGTGCCGTCGCGGCGCAGGTCGAACATCACTCGCGCGATGCCGAAGTCCATCAGCTTGGGGACGCCGTCGCGGGTGAAGCCGATGTTGCTCGGCTTGATGTCGCGGTGCAGGATGTCCGCGCAGTGCAGCTGCGCCAGTCCCTCCGCCATGGCGATGCCGAGATCGACGGCGGCGGTCTGCGACAGCCTCTCCCGCTCGATCCGCTGCGCCAGGGTTCCCCCTTCCAGCAGCTCCAGGATGAGCATCGGGACGCCCTGCCAGGTCTCGATGCCGTAGATCGACGCGAGGTGGGGGTGAGAGACGGCCGCCGCGGTCCGCGCCTCGCGGCGCAGGCGCATCGCGTCTTCGGGAGAGACCCGGCGCAAGGTCTTCACCGCCACCGGCCGGCCGAGCGCCAGGTCCGAGCCGCCGTAGACGACGCCCATCCCGCCGTAGCCGATGCGCCGCTCGAAGCGGAACTTGCCCGGCAGCACGAACGGCACCCGCGAGGGCTCGAGGCGGCGGCTGCAGGTGCCGCAGAAGACCGTGTAGGGCTGGTACAGGATGCCGCAGGTCGAGCACTCTTTGGCCACCTCGGTCACCGGCAGCGGGTCGGAGGGCGTCGACTCGAGGAGCGCCGGCAGACGCGAGCCCGAGGTCCGGGGTGTCACGGTGTGGCTCTGATCGAGCTCCAGCACCCAGGCGGCGCTGCTGGCGATGGCGTGCAGCAGCTGGCGGTCCTCCTTGAGGAACGGCAGGCCGCTCTTCTTCTCTCCCAGGCCGACGATGCCGAGCAACGATCCGTCGCGCGCCAAGATCGGCACCAGCAGGCGGAAGCCGCTGTCGACCAGCCAGTGGCGATCCTTCTCCGGCAAGCGGGCGGGCGGCGAGCGCGGGTCCTCGAAGTCGACGGCCAGGGGCTCGGAGCCGCTCGAGATCAGGCCGGCGAGCGGCGACGAGGCGTCCAGCCGCCGGGTGCGGTCGAGCGGGTCTTTCAGCATGCCGGTCCGGGCATCGGCGATCAGCAGCGCGATGCCTTCGAGATGGAGGGCGAGGTCCACCTCGCGCGCGATCAGCTTGGCGAGGTCGGCGCCCTCGCGGATGGCGCGAATGCGCTCGACCAGCAT
The DNA here is from genome assembly GCA_035603475.1 of Thermoanaerobaculia bacterium. Lineage (GTDB taxonomy): Bacteria > Acidobacteriota > Thermoanaerobaculia > Multivoradales > UBA5704 > JASLEW01. The sequence goes on along the minus strand of DATNKH010000428.1, from coordinate 4,167 downwards.
GGTCAGGATCTGCCGCGCGTCGTACTGCTCGCGGAAGAAGCGGCGGTCGATCCAGTCGAGCAGTCCCCGGCGGTAGGAGAGCGCCGCCATGCCCAGCGCCGAGGCGCTGAGCAGCATCAGGGTGCGGCCCCCGGAGAAGAGCTGCGCCAACGATCGCGAGCGGTTCTCGTAGAGGTAGGCGAGCACCGCGGCCAGGGGCACCGTCGCGAGCGCCAGCGCCGAGTAGCGGGCGAGGGCATACTGCAACGCCCGCCGCGCGATGAGCCTGAGCTCGAGGGTGCGATGCACCAGGACGACGTACGCCGTCGAGAGCGGCACCGACAGCACGAAGAGGCTGGCGATGATCCCCAGCGGGCGGCCGATCTCCAGGTGGCGCGCCTGGTACGCGGCAGATCCGGGGAGCAGATAGGACAGCAGGTAGACGATCGCAGGTCCGACGCCGACCAGCAGGCAGGCGGTGAACAGCTGCACCCGGCGCCGTTCCTCGCCGGCGGTCCGACGCGCCTTCCAGGCCAGTACCGGGAGTGCCGCGCCGACGAGCAGGAACTGGCAGGTTTCGTAGAGGCCGTTCAGAGGCCGGACCCGCAGCCTGGCGACCGCGTCGGAGAAGGCGGCGGCGCCCCTGGCGCCGTTCTCCGCCGCGGCAATCGCCAGCAGCAAGGTATGGACGGCATAGAAGGTGAGGAAGGCCAGCGCCGTCGCCAGCGAGACCCGGATGCCGACCTCGATCAGCCGGCGCAGCCGCGTGGAGACGGGGGCGCGCGGAAAGTCGCGCGCGAAGTGCCAGAAGAACAGCGGCATCAGGATGTCGAGCCGCAGCCCCATGGCCGCCCAGCCAAGATCGGCCAGCGCGCCCGTGCCGCGGGCGACCAGCAGCAGGCTCGGCCGGTTGCAGAACGCGTCGGCGACGAACAGGAAGAAGCCGCCGAGCCAGACCGCGCGCGGATCGCCGCGCCCCGCGACCAGCAGCAGCACGGCGGCGCCGCCGAAGGCCAGGAGCTGCGCAGCGGCGAACAGCGGCGGCAGGCCGATGGAGTTGGCTCCGCCGATCGGCACCCGCAGCAACAGGAAGCCGCCCGCCACCCCCCCGAGCTTCAGGAAGCCGAGTAGGAGAGCGAGCCGGGTCCAGGCCGAGGAGCGCAAGGGGAGGGCGGCGGCGAAGGACCTGCCGGGCTAAACGCCGTTGCAGAGCGGCGTCTTCGATTCGAGCTCGACCATCCGCGCGGCGCTCTCGACGTCCTTGCCGGCGAGGCTGGTCCTGCCCGCCGTGCCGGCGTTGAGCGCCATCAACCGGCCGAGGGCGCGGAAGCGCTCGAGCACCTGGCTGGCCAGCGTCTCCCAGTTCTTGAGCGCCGCGTCGTCGATGCGGCCGTAATACCGGTCGCGAAGCGCCGTGCAGACGTCTTGCGACACCCGCACGGTGCCGGTGCCCTGACCAAAGGCCACGTAGACCTGGGCCATGATGCCGTCCGGGGTATAGTCCACTTCGTCCTCCCTCCCGCCGTTCCCCAGCCCCTGGATGAATGCCTAAGCTGCGGAACAGCTTCATTTTACACGAAGGAGGTTATTTTAGACCCAGCGCAGGCGCCGGTCAAGGGGTATAGGGGGGCAGGGTAGGTCCAGGTCCGGCGCCCCGGCGAGCTCAGTACTTGACGGTGCAGCCGTAGGGCTTGGTCGACGCCGGGTCGGGCTTGCCGCCGGTGCGCTCGGAGTCGAGGCCCTTGCCCACGTAGTTGACGCGCTGGGCCTTCGGCTTGCGGCCGCTCGGGTCGTCGTCGATGGCGCCGTTGTAGGCGAGCTTGCCCTGCGGGTCGACGATGAACATGTGCGGCGTGGTCCTGGCCCCGTACGCGTGGCCGGTGGCGCCCGAGTCGTCATAGAGCACCGGGTAGGAGATCCCTTGCTGCTGGATGTAGGCCTGGTAGTCGGCCGGGGTCTCGAAGTCGCCGCTCCGGGGATTGGTGCTGTTGATGCCGAGCCAGACCACCTCGCCGTGCTGCTTGGCCAGCTCGATCATGGTCTTCTCGCGAGCGTGGCGGTCGGAGAAGGGACAGTGCGGGTTCACCCATTCGAGCACGACGACCTTGCCCTTGAAGTCGGCAAGCGAGTAACTCTTGCCGTCGACTGCCTTGAGCTGAAAGCCCGGCGCGCTCGTGCCCACCTCACCCGTGGCCAGGGCGGCGGTGGCGGCGAGCACGAGCCCGGCGGCGAAAAGCGCTGCGGTGCTGATCCTACGGTCACGCATCGAAAGACCTCCTGTCGAAAGCGGTTGTAGAGGTTGTAGAGCTGATGGGGCCGCCGCTGCCGGCGGCCTGGCCGCCGCCCACCGCGAGGCTGGCGCCGCGGAGTGCCGCAGGGTCGGCCGCAAGGCGATTGCGGCCGGCCAGCCAGGGCGGGACGATCGTGCAGGCAGCCAGCGCCGCGGCCAGGAGCAGGCGCGCCAGCCCTGGCCGCTCGATCCGCCGCCGCAGCCAGGCGACCAGGCTCATGGCGAGCAGGGCGAGCTCGACGCCGGCGAGCCCTTCCGCGCTGATCTCGAGCGACAGCGCATAGAGCAGGCCCAGGGTCACCAGCAGGGCCAGGAACCCGGCGGCCTCCCTGCGGCCGCTGCGGCGGACCGGTGCGGCAGCACTCGCGATCGCGGCAGTCCTCCGCCGCGGCCGCAGCCGCAGCAGCCCCCACGCCTCGAGCGTGAGCAGCGCCGCCGCCACCGCGGCGAGCGCGACGACGCGAGGATCGCCCGCGGCAAGGAAGCCGCGGACTCGCCTCCCAGCCCCTGTCCGGCCGGCGCCCGGAGCGGACGGCTTGGAGGCCGGAGCGGACGCATCGGCGGTCGGGACCGCCAACTCTTGCCGTGCCGCGAGCGCCAGCGGGGTGGGGACGCGGTCCTGCTCCAGGCCGGTGGCGGTCCAGGCGATCGCGGTGGTCGCGGGAAGCGGCATGGAAGTGTCCTTGCGCCGCACCGGCACCTCGAAGAGCAGCCCGCCCTCCGCCGTGCGTGCTCGCGGGCGGCCCAGCTCGAGCGCCGGATGGGACTCGAAGAAGAGATCGGCGCCTCCCGGCGCGGCGGTGACGCCGCGCAGGCGCAGCGTGAGCCGCAGCTCGCCGGGCGCGGCCGACCTGGCCAGGGTCATCTCGGCCCGCGAGGCGAGCGCCGGGGTGCCGGCCGGCCCCGGCCGGCGACCGGCGGCCAGCGGCACCTGGCGCCACCAGCGGTCGAGCAATGGACCGGTCCGCGGATCGGCCTCGGCCCGCTCCCCCAGCGGCTGGTCCAGCGCGAGGTCGTAACGGTAAGGGACGCAGTCGACCGCGCACACCAGGTAGTCGACATTGGCGCCGAGACGAAGCGCAGTGCGCCGACCGGCGGGGCCGCCGGTGGGCCTCCCGGCGATCGGCGCGGTCGCCCCGATCGGCGCGATCGCCGCCCGGAACGGGTAGACCACCTCGTCCGAGTAGCCGAACGCCTCGAGCCCTCCGGGCAGCTCGAAGCGGTGCGGCGCCGGCCACAGCAGCTCGGGCACTGCCAGGCCGGGCACGTCCTTCCAGGTGACGACCGGCGCGAACCCCGCATCGCCGCTGTTCTTCCAGTAGGCGTGCCACCCCGGCGCCAGCTGGAATTGGATGCCGAGGCGCAGCTCGCCCTGTTGCGGGGCCACCAGGTCGCCGCTGATCAGGCGCACCTGGGATTGCGGGTTGCTGATCCAGGGAGATGCCACCGCGGCCGCTGGCCGCGCCGGACCCAGCCAGCCGGCGGCGAGTGCCAGGCCTGCGAGGGCCGCACGAGCCGCCGAGCCAGCAATGCGCGTCTCGATACGCAAGCTTCGCCTACCTCCGATCCAGGCCGCGGCTCCGCCTGTCGCCAGTCGCGGCACCCCTGCTGGGAGGCCGCGGCTCCGCCTGTCGCCAGTCGCGGCACCCCCGCTGGGAGCCTCGTAAGGCGCGCGAGCGAACGTCTCCCCGGCATGAAAACCATGGCTGGGCCGCTCGGATTCCGGCCTGATCCGCGGTGGGGCGGCTAGACTCCTCCCATGGTGCGTCGTGACGCAGACGGAGGATGGCCGAAGAGGCCGGCGTCTGCACGCTGCGTGTCTCCAGCGGGTGCAAGTCCCGCCTCGGTAAGCGCCGGTGCGCCGAGTAGCAGGCCCCAGGCGAGCGGGGGAGACCCCG
>DATNKH010000427.1:0-19577 GCA_035603475.1 Thermoanaerobaculia bacterium | reverse complement strand
CACCTGTTCGGGAGACATGTAGGCGACCGTCCCGAGCAGCATGCCGTCGCCGGTCAGGGGCTCGCGGGTGAGCGTCTCGTCCTGCTCTCCGACAGCGACCGCGCCGCCGGCGTCGCCGGTGAGCTTCGCGAGCCCGAAGTCGAGGATCTTCACGCGCCCGTCGGGCTGCACCAGGATGTTCTCGGGCTTCAGGTCGCGATGGACGACGCCGGCCCGGTGCGCGTGATCCAGCCCCTCGACGACCTGGCGCAGCAGGGCCAGCGCCTGCTCGACCGGCAGCGGCCGCGCCAGCCGCGCCCGCAGCGTCTCGCCGGTGACGTGCTCCATCGCGATGAAGACGATGCCGGAGTCCGTCCCCACCTCGTAGATGGTGGCGATGGCCGGATGGCCGAGGGTGGCTGCCACGCGCGCCTCGCGCAACAGGCGCCGCTCGCGCCGCTCGTCGCCCAGGGCCTGCGGCGCCAGCACCTTGAGCGCCACGACACGGCGCAGGTTCAGGTCCTCCGCGCGATAGACGACGCCCATCCCGCCTTCGCCGATCGGCGCCAGGATCCGGAAGTGTGAGAGCAACCTCCCGGGCGCGAGCCGCGAGCGGTCGCCGTCTCTGCCGGCAGGCGGGTGGGCGCGCACCGTCTCGGGGCCGCCGTCCATGGGTTGAGTATGGCGCGCCTGGGCGCGTGGGCAAAGCGCCAGGCGAGGGCGGACGCTGCCGGTGGCGCCGGTGGCGTCGGGATGTCGCACCGGGCCGGCGAACCGTGGGGCCTGCTCCGGAGATCCACCGGCGCGTGCTTAGATTTGCGTCTTGGCGCATGAGTATGGTCATATTTCCTTCACTGTTTCTGCCGCCAGGCAGCCTCAGCGACACTCGCCCGTTGCCTTCGGGTGAGGCGCGCGCTTCGTTGGGACCCCGGTGTTCGGACCTTGCGTCCGGGCCCGTGACATCCCGGGGCGTGACCAAAGGAGACGGCCATGAGATCGTTCTCGAGCAACGGAGTTGCCGGTGTCTTCGCGCTGACGTGCCTCGTCGGGCTCGCGGCAGCCGCCCCCGTCGCATCGGCCGCCGGCGGGGCCGCGGTGCCCGACGTCGAGCACGATCGGTGGATCGCGCTGTACCTGGGCGACCAGGAGCCGGTCCTCCATGCGGCCACCGTTCCCATCTGGGGCCGCGAGGAAGGCGTGGTCATCGCCGGGCCTTCGCAGTCCCAGCTCGAGGTGCTGGGGGCGCAGGGCGTCGAGCCGATCTTCCGCGCCGCCGATCACGGCGAGGGCATCCACGTCCTCAGCCACGACCGCTACTTCAGGCCGCCCGTGCTGGCCGGCCTGCGCCGCTTCCGGATCAACGACCGGGCGATGCTCTATCTCATCCCCGCGGGGCTGGAGATGGAGCTGCCGGGGCTCAAGCTGCATGCCCTGTTCCACGGCGTGCCGCGCGTTGCGCTGCCGCCGGTCCGTGTCCATCCGGCCGACGCCGCCGGGCAGGTGGCGCCGCCGGCCCCCCTGCCGCTGGTGCAGCAGATCGTCGACGCGACCAGCCAGGCGAACTGGTTCCAGGACGTCCGCGACCTGTCCGGCGACAGCGACGTGACCATCCCCGGCTTCTGTACCGCCTGCCGCATCCGCACCCGCGCCAACAACTACATGTTCCCGCCGAACAACACCGGCAACCCGCTCGGCAATCCGTTCGCGTCCGAGTACCTGGAGAACAAGGCCGCGGGCTGGGGCTTCGTCGCGCCGAACGCGGCGCGCCAGAGCTACACCTCGGCGAACTCGGGCTGCACCACCCGGCAGGGCTCGATGACCTGGCAGAACCTCATCTTCACGCTGCCCTCCCAGGTCGACTTCGCGCAGAACCAGCAGGTCATCTTCCTCGTCCACTACGACACCATCTCGGAGAGCGCCGCCAACGACGCCAACAACGCCCCGGGCGCGGACGACGCGATCTCGGGCGGCTCGGCGCTGCTCGAGGCGATGCGCATCTTCAACGGCTACGGCTGGCAGAACACGGTGAAGTTCCTGTTCGTCAGCGGCGAGGAGGTCGGGCTGTGCGGCTCGACGGCCTACACCCGCATGAACCCCCTCGCGCCGATGTGGCGCGTGCTCAACATGGACCAGACCGCGTTCGACGGGGACATGGACGGCCTGATGAACCTGTACAACTGGAACACCACGAGCTGCCCCTCGTGCGTGGCCTTCGGCGATGCCTTCGTTCAGGCCAACTCCGACTACGGCAACATCATCGATCCCACCAAGATCGTGCGCAACACGACCAAGATGTGCCAGACGGACCACTGCTCGTTCTGGAACGTCGGCGTGACCGCGATCGATCTCAACGAGGACCTCACCAACAACGACCTCTGCCCGTGCTTCGACCAGTTCCAGAATTCGACCTGCCGCGACACCGTCACCCAGTTCTATCCCGTCAACAGCACGACCTTGATGTTCAATCAGAACTATTCGTGGCCGACCGAGAAGGCGGCCATCGCGCTCATCGCCTCGACCGCCGTGCCGCTCTACGCCTGCCCGGCCGCGGGGGCGACGCTCGGCGCCACGGTGAATGGGCAGCAGGTGCAGCTCACCTGGCCCGACGTGCCGCCGGTGACCAACTACGTGGTGGAGCGGGCGGACGGCGGCTGTGGCGGCACCTTCGCCGGCATCGCCTCGACCACCACGGGCTCGTACACGGACAGCACCGTCGCCGCCGGGTCCACCTACGGGTATCGCGTCCGCACCTGCCCGTTCCAGGTGAGCAACTGCGTCGCGGAGACCATCTCGGGCGCCACCGCCACCACCACCGCGCTGAGCTCCTCGCCCAATCCCTCCACGTTCGGGCAATCGGTCACGTTCACGGCGACCGTGACCTCGAGCGGCGGCGTGCCCGCGGGCACCGTCACCTTCACCGAGGGGGCGACCGTCTGGGCCTCCAACGTCGCCGTCGACGGCGCCGGCCACGCCGCCTTCAGCACCGCGGCGCTGGCGGTCGGCAGCCACACCCTCACCGCCGCCTTCGCCGGGGCCAGCGGCTGGGCGAACAGCAGCGGCAACGACGCCAGCTCGCCGCAGGTCGTGACCAAGGATGCCACCACGACGGTAGTGAGCTCTTCCGCGAACCCCTCGGTGTACAGCCAGCCGGTCACCTTCACGGCCGCGGTCACGGCCAACGCCCCGGGCGGCGGCCTGCCCACGGGCATGGTGACCTTCAAGGACGGGTCGAGCACACTGGGGACCGGCGCTCTCGACGGCACAGGTCACGCGACCTTCACGACCTCGACGCTGAGCGTGGCCGCGCATTCCATCACGGCCGTCTACGGCGGCGACGCCAACTTCAACGGGAGTACCTCCGCAGTCGTGACCCAGACGGTGAACAAGGATGGCACGACGGCCACGCTGACTTCCTCTCTCAACCCCTCGGTGCACAACCAGGCCGTCACCTTCACGGCCACCGTGGTTGCCAACGCCCCGGGCACCGCCATCCCCACGGGCACGGTCACCTTCAAGGACGGCACGAAGAAGCTGGGTTCGCATTCCCTGAATGCCGCGGGGCAAGCCACCATCACCACCTCGTCCCTCGCGGTGGGCACGCACCAGATCACCGCCGTGTACGGGGGGAGCTCGAACTTCCTGACCAGCACCTCTGCCGTGCTGGTCCAGACGGTGACGCACTAGCAGCGGCGTGGCGTCTCGCGGCTGAGGCCTCTCTGAACCCATGGTCCCAGAGTTATAGGACTTTCAGGGTTCGGCGGGGGCCATGAAGTCGCGCCGCGGGCCTCTCGACGCACCCTAGGAATGGGTACGTCGCGCGCCGGAGAGTCGCGAGCAGCTGGCTTGGCCCGCCCTCGGCAAGGCGTGATCGGATGACCCGAAAGGAGCCTTCCATGTTCCGAACCATCCGCATGATGCCGGCCCACGCCTGGCGAGCGGCAGGTCTCGTCGCCGTCTGTGCTGCGTTCGCCGCGGTCCCTGCGGTCTCCACGCCGGATCCCAGGGCGGGGATGGCTGCGCTGGCGCCGATGGACGCGAAGGGCGCGGCGGATGAGCCGCGGCCGATGGACATCGGCGCGGCGCGCGCGCTGCCGCTGGGCACGGTCGTCACGGTCGAGGGGTCGGTCACCGTCCCCTCGGGGCTGTTCTCGTCCGGCGGCACCCTCGACCAGGGCTTCGCCATCCAGGACCGGACCGGCGGCATCTACGTGAGCGTCGCGACGAACCTCGGCCTCACCCTGCGCCAGCGGGTGCTGGTCACCGGCCAGCTCGCGCAGGCCAACGGCTTCCTGATCCTCGTGCCCGCGAGCACCGGCGACGTGATGGAGGTCCGCGGCCGCGGACCCGTGGTCAGGCCGCTCTGGCTGCGCACCGGCAGCGTCGGCCCCGCCAACCAGGGGCTGCTGGTCCGGGTAGTGGGAACGATCACCCAGCCCCTCGCGCCCGACCCTCCCTTCGGCATCCAGGTGGTGGTCGACGACGGCTCGGGCCCGCTGCGGATCTTCGTCAACACCTCGACGGGGATCGACCTGAGCGGCCTCGCGCCGGGTCAGCTGCTGTCCGTCACCGGCCTGAGCGACGAGTTCGACACCCCGGAGATCGATCCGCGCTTCCAGAGCGATCTCCGCCAGCCGGGGCATTAGCTCGGGGCTGCCCTCCGGGGCCACGAGCTCCCCGGGTAGTGGGTCAATTTCCCTCGGAGTCCCTTTGGGCGAGGGGCCGAGACTGCGGGGGCGGGGGACTTTGGCCCCTCGCCCAAAGGGACGCCGAGGGAAACTGACCCACTACCAGTGCTCGGCCGCCGTGCCGCCACCTGCCGGGCTGTCTTATGCTTGAGCGATGGCGACCTCCAAGCCCGCCCCCGTCGTCGTCGCCGTCGCCGGTCGCGAGGTGACGGTCTCGAACCCGGAAAAGCTGTACTTCCCCGAGGCCGGGATCAGCAAGCTCGACCTCGTCCAGTACTACCTGGCGGTCGCTGAGGGCGCCCTGCGCGGGGCGGGCGGACGGCCGAACGTCCTGGTGCGACATGCCGATGGGATCCACGGCGAGTTCTTCTTCCAGAAGCGCGCTCCCGCCGCCCGGCCGCCGTGGATCGAGGTGGTCGAGCTGCGCTTCCCCTCGGGGGGCCGGGCCGAGGAGGTCGTGCCCCGCGACGCCGCGGCGCTCGCCTGGATGGCGAACCTCGGATGCCTCGAGCTGCACCCGCACCCGGTGCGCGCCGACGACCTCGAGCACCCTGACGAGCTGCGGATCGACCTCGACCCCGTGCCGGGCGTCGAGTGGCCGCAGCTGCAGGCCGTCGCGCGCGTCGTGCGGGAGGTCCTCGACGCCTTCTCGCTGGTCGGCTGGCCGAAGACCTCGGGCTCGCGCGGCATTCACATCATCGTCCGCATCCAACGCCGCTGGTCCTTCGACCAGGTGCGGCGCGCCGCCCTCGCCCTCGCCCGCGAGGTGGAGCGGCGCGCTCCGGAGCTGGTCACCAGCAAGTGGTGGAAGGAGGAGCGGCACGGGGTCTTCCTCGACTACAACCAGAATGCCAAGGACCGGACGGTCGCCAGCGCCTACTCGGTGCGGCCGAAGCCCGATGCGCGGGTGTCGGCGCCGGTGACCTGGGACGAGCTGGAGTCGTGCCAGCCGGAGGACTTCACCCTGCGCACCATGCCGCGGCGCTTCGCCGCGCTCGGGGATCGGCACGCCGGGATCGACGACCAGGCGTGCGGGCTCGAGACTCTGCTCGAGCTCTCCGCACGCCAGGAGGCCGAGGGGCTGGGGGACGCGCCGTGGCCGCCGCACTATCGCAAGCAAGCCGGTGAGCCGCCGCGCGCGCAGCCGTCGCGACGGGTCTCCAGCAAGCCGCTGATCGAGATCGGCCGCTCCCAGGACAAGGACGAGGCGCTCGCCGGCCTCGAGCGGTGGAAGGCGCGCCATCCGCAGGCCGCGGCGCTGCTCGCGCCCGCCGACGTCCTGGTCGACGCCATGCGCGGGCGGTACACCACCTGGACCCGTGTGCGGGTGAACCTCGAGCACGTGCCCGAGGAGCTGCGGCCCCCGCAGGAGGCGCTCGATCCCGATGCCGGGCCCTAGTGCCCCGCTCGGTTCCTTCGCATACTACTCGCTTGCCCTCCGCGTCCCTGGCTGCGTTGCGCCTCCTCGACATAGGTTCGACTATGCCTCGTCGGCGACGCCTTGCCAGGAACGCGGATGGACTGCGCGATTAGTATGCGAATGAACCGAGCGGGGCACTAGCGGCGATGCCGGGCAGAGTGGCGGCGGGCCGAGCGGTGGCCGGGTCAGCGGCGGCCGGCCGCCGCGAGGATCGCGCCGAGCTCGGCCGGAGGAGTGACCTCGAGCTGGTCGTAGCGGCAATCCGCGGGCCGCTTGTCGGGGCGCCAGCGCAGGAACGTCGCCGCGTGCCGGAAGCGGTCGCCCTGCAGGTGGTCGTACTTGACCTCGCACACGCGCTCGACCCGCAGGGGCTCCCACGAGAGGTCCTTGCCGGCGCTCCAGCGGCTCTGCGCGCCCGGCATCCGCGCCGAGCTGTCGACAGCCGCCGCCCAATCGCGCCACGGGTGATCGGCGAGCGCGTCGTCGCGCAAGGGAGCGAGCTCCGCGGCGAGCTGCCGCCGCATGTCGGCGGTGAACGAGGAGGTCACCCCCACGTGTTGCAGCCGGCCCGCGGAGTCGTAGAGACCGAGCAGCAGCGAGCCGACGCGCTCGTTCTCGCCCCCCTTGTGCCAGCGGAAGCCCGCGACCACGCAGTCGGCGGTGCGCGCGTGCTTGATCTTGAGCATCGCGCGCTTGCCTGGCTGATAGGTCGTGTCCTGGTGCTTGGCGATCACGCCGTCGAGCCCGGCGCCCTCGAAGCGGTGAAACCAGTCGTCGGCGAGCTGTCGCTCGGTCGTGACGGGCGTGAGCGCGACACCCGCGGCAGGGTGCGCCAGCGCCTTCTCCAATCGCGCGCGCCGCTCGGCCTGGGGCAGCTCGCGGAGGTCCTCGGAGCCCTCGGCCAGCAGGTCGAACGCCACGAACAGCGCCGGCGTGAGAGCGGCGAGCTTGGCCACGCGCGAGGCGGCGGGATGAAGCCTCAGTTGCAGCGCGTCGAAGTCGAGGCCGCGCTCGCCGGCGATGACGATCTCGCCGTCGATCACGCAGCGCGCCGGCAGCGACGCGAGCAGCGGCGCCGCGAGCTCGGGGAAGTAGCGGTCGAGCGGTCGCAGGTCGCGGCTCTGAAGGTACAGCCGCTCGCCGGCGCGGAAGGCGATGGCGCGGAAGCCGTCCCACTTCGGCTCGAACAGCCAGCCCTCGCCCGCCGGCAGCCCGTCCGCGACCTTGGCGAGCATGGGCTCGATCGGCGGCTCGATCGGGAAGCTCTGGTCTGCTTTCGCGCTGGGCATCGTCTGGTCGACCTGTCTGCCGGGCTGCCGGCCAGGGTCAGCCGCGGCCGGCGACGACCTGGCCGAAGGCGGCCAGGAAGGCTTGCATCTGCTCGGCCGTGCCGATCGTGACGCGCAGGTGCTGGGGGAGGGCGGGGAAGGCGCGCCCCACCTCGACGTTGCGCCGGCGCAGCTCCTGGATGACGGGCGCCACCGGCCGGCGCAGGTCGATCATCATGAAGTTGGTCGCGGACGGGATGTAGGCGAATCCGAGGCGGTCCAGCTCGGCGCAGACGGCGGCCTTGACCTCGCGGTTCAGGCGCTGGCCGCGGCTCACGTGGCCGGCGTCGTGCAGGCTGGCCCGCGCCGCCGCCAGGGCGAGGATGTTGACGCTGTCGAAGGCCTGGTGCTGGCGCAGCCGCGCGACGACAGCGGGCTGCGCGACGCCATACCCGCAGCGCAGGCCGGCCATGCCGTAGATCTTCGAGAAGGTGCGCGTGACCAGCAGGTTCGGGTGGGCGGCGACGAGCGGGATGACGCTCTCGAAGTCATCGCTGTCCACGAAGTGGAAGTAGGCCTCGTCCACCACCACCAGCGTCCGCTCCGGCGCCTTGGCGAGCAGCGCCCGCAGCTCCGCCTTGGGGGTGATCGTGGCGGTCGGGTTGTTCGGGTTGCAGACGTACAGCAGACCCGGATCGGGCGCCGCGGCCAGCATCTTCGGCAGGTCGTGACGGAAGTCCGCGGTCAGCGGCACCGCCAGCGCCTCCGCGCCATGCCGCCGCGCATGGCGCGGCAGGGACTCGAACGTCGGCTCCGCCGCCACCGCCGGCCGCCCGGGCGCGGTGAAAGCGACCGCGGCGAGCAGCAAGATCTCGCTCGAGCCCGCGCCGAGCAGGACCTGCGCGGGGTCGACGCCGTGCAGCCGCGCGAGGTCCTCGGCCAGGGCCCCGACATGCTCGTCGGGATAGCGCCAGGCGAGGTCGAACGCCCCGCGCATCGCATCGAAGGCTGCCGGCGAAGGACCGTAAGGGTTCTCGTTCGCGCTCAGGCGCACCACCCCGGCGACCGCCTTCGCAGCGCCGGCGGAGGGCACGCCCCGGAGCGGTGCGCCCGCCACGGCACGGCCCCAGCCGCGAAGAACGGCCGCCCGGGCCGGCACCGCCGCCGCGAGGCCGGCGCCGCCCGCGGCGGCGACGCCCGCTCCGAGCAGCTGGGCGAACCGGCGCCGCGACAGGCCCGGGGCCTCGCCGTCCTTGCCGTCCTTGCCGGCAGGGCCATCGATCTCCGCGTGCTGCTCGCTCCGTCCTATCAGGCCGATCTGAGACATCGGGTCCCTCGCCTTTCTTCCTGTCTTCCTGGTCCTGTCTTCCTGCGCCGGGGAATCGGCGGTCTCGAGGAGTGCCGCCGTCGCGTTCATTGTCGCACGGCCGCCGCCGGCGGCTGAAACAAGCCATACCCCCGCGCCGTAGAAGGGACAGGCCCGGGGAAATCCTGGCCGGCGCCCGTCCCTGGATGCGAGGGGCCCGGTTTTCAGCACTCGACGCGGCGCTGCCACCATGGAGACGATCATGAAGAAGAGATGGATATTCGGCATCCTGGCGCTGGTGCTTGGCGCGGGGGCGGTGATCGCGGCGGTGCGCAGCACCAAGTCCGCCAAGCCTGGCGGCGAGGAGCTGCCGTTCCGCCTGGGCAAGGCGCAGACCGAGGACCTGCAGGTCAGCGTGCGCGAGGTCGGAGCGGTCGATCCGGTGGACAAGGTGGACGTCAAGTCGGCGGTGTCCGGCCGCGTCACCGCCATCCGGGTGCGGGAGGGCGACACGGTCAAGGTCGGCCAGGTGCTGGCCGAGGTCGAGCCCGACGTCAACCAGGCGCAGACGCTGTCGGACGTGCAGGGGGCGGTGGCGCAGGCGTTGGTGAAGCTGCACGACGCCGAGCGTTCGCTCCTGGTGCAGCAGGCGCTGTTCGACAACGGGCTGATCCCACGCGACTCGCTGCGTCCCTACGTCACCGGGCGCGACCTCGCCGCCGCCGACCTGCACTCCGCCAAGAGCCGCTACCAGATCGTCGAGGACCGCGGCATCCCGATCTCCGGCGACGCTTCGACCCAGCAGGCCCGCGTCACCTCGCCGATGGCCGGCGTGGTGATCACCAAGGGCATCCAGCTCGGCCAGACGGTGACCTCCGGCGTCTCCTCGTTCAACGAGGGCACGGTGCTGTTCACCGTCGCCAACCTCAAGTCGATGATCATCCGCGTCAACCTCAACGAGGTCGACATCGCCAAGGTCAAGGTCGGCCAGCCGGTGCGGGTGACGCTCGACGCCTATCCGCAGAAGACGTTCAGCGGCAAGGTGCGCTTCGTGGCTCCCGCCGCCAAGCTGCAGGACAAGATCAAGGTCTTCGAGGTCGAGGTCGCGATCGACGCGCTCGAGGACTCCTTCCGCACCGGCATGAGCGCCAACGTCGAGATCCTCGGCGAGCGCCGTCCCGCGACGCTGTCGATCCCGCTCGAGGCGCTGCAACGCCGCGACGGCCGCACCGTGGCCTACCGCCTGAAGTCCGGCCTGTCCGCGAGCGCCATCGCCAAGGCGAAGGACGGCCTGTCGGGACGCAACAAGTTCGTCTGGCTGGCGGACCACTGGCGGGACTACTTCGAGACCGTGCCGGTGAGCGCCGGCATCGCCACCCTGGAGCGCGTCGAGGTGCTCGCGGTGCTCGCCGGCGGGCGATCGCTGCGGCAGGGAGAGCAGGTCTGCCTGGAAGACCCGACGCGCAAGAAGGTCGAGAAGGACGACGAGGACAACTGAGGACTCCCACCCCCTCAACCGGCACTGCGGCGACCGGAGCGACCCGGAGCGCCCCCGGGGCCGCCGCTACGCGAGGCACCGAGCCATGCCCCCCATCATCGAGACCCACCAGCTCACCAAGGTGTTCGGCAGCAACGGCAACGCCGTGCACGCCCTGCGCGGCATCGACCTGACGGTCGCGGAGGGGGAGTTCGTGGCGCTGGTCGGCCCTTCCGGTTCGGGCAAGTCGACGCTGATGGCCATCCTCGGCTGCCTCGACTCGCCGAGCGGCGGCTCCTACGCGCTGGCCGGCCGCTGGGTCCACGACCTCTCGGGCGGCGACCTGGCGCGGGTGCGCAACGAGAAGATCGGCTTCATTTTCCAGAGCTACAACCTGCTGCCCAGGGCGTCGGTGCGCCGCAACGTCGAGCTGCCGATGCTCTATGCCGGCCTCGGCCGGCGCGAGCGGCGCCGCCGGGCCGACGAGCTGCTCGAGCAGGTCGGCATCGCCGACAAGGCCGACGCGCTGCCGGCGCAGCTCTCGGGAGGCCAGCGCCAGCGCGTGGCGGTGGCGCGCGCCCTGGCCAACCGCCCGGCGCTGCTGCTCGCCGACGAGCCCACCGGCGCCCTCGACTCGCACACCGGCCAGGAGGTGCTGGCGCTGTTCCGGGAGCTCCACGCCCTCGGCAACACGGTGCTGCTGGTCACCCACGACCCCACGGTGGCGGCCCTGGCCGAGCGCCAGGTCGAGATCCATGACGGATTGGTCCGAGCCGCCGGCGGCGGCGAGGGTGGCCAGGGCGCCGAGGCCGCAGCAGGCACCGAGGGTGGCGCGGGCGTCGGGGCCGCAGCGAGGGCCGAGGCCGCAGCGGGCGCCGAGGCCGCTGCATGAGAGGCAACGGCCGCGGGATGACCGGCCTCGGGGCCGAGCGCTTCGCCAGCGCCTGGACCGAGCTGCGCGAGAACCTGCCGCGCGCGGTGCTGCAGACCCTGGGCGTCATCCTGGGCGTCGCCTCGGTGGTGGGCGGGTTCTCGATCTCCGACAGCCAGCGCCAGCAGGCCAACCGGCTGTTCGTGCGCGTGGGCGGCCTCGACAAGCTCAACGTGCTGCCCTCGGAGGTGATCGACGACGGCTCGCCGACCGCCCTGCAGACGGCCAACCTGGGACTGCGCGCCGCCGACTCCGAGCGCGGCCGCGAGCTCGACGCCAAGCTGGTCGGCGGGGTCGCCGAGCAGAAGCTGCTGCGGGCGCGAGTGCGCTCGCAGCTCGCCGACCAGGAGCGCCAGGTGACGGGCATCGGCGGCGACTACCTGGCGCTCAATGGTTACGACGTCGAGCGGGGGCGCCGCTTCTCGCTCCATGACATGGAGACCGCCGCGCCGGTGGCGGTCATCGGCAGCGAGGCTGCAGCCGACCTCTTCCCGACCGGCGAGATCGTCGGCCGGCCGCTGCGCATCGGCGACGTGCCGGTGACCGTCGTCGGCGTGCTGCGCGAGAAGGTCTTCCGCTTCCATGACGGCCAGCGCAACATGTTCGCCTGGCGCAACCGCCTGGTCGCGGTGCCGGCGACGCTGGTGACCCGGCGCATGCAGGGCGACGCCTACCGCCGCCTCGACCGGGTGACCTTCCGCATCCCCGACCTCCAGGCCATGGCGCTGTTCTCGCGCTCGCTCGACTCGCTGCTCAGGGCCAGCCACCGCCTGCAGCGCGACTTCCGCCTCGACGACGTGGCGAAGCGGGTCAAGCGCATGATGAGCCAGGGCGACGTCTACAACGTCGTCTTCCTGCTCTCCGGCATCCTCGCGCTGCTCGGCGGCGGCATGGTCAACGTCAACATCCAGATGGCCTCGCTCAAGGACCGGGTGCGCGAGGTGGGCGTGAAGATGGCCATCGGCGCCTCGGGCGGCGAGATCTTCAAGGGCTTCATGACCGAGGCGCTGCTGATGACCGTCTTCGGCACCTGTCTCGGGCTGGTGGTCGGCGTCGTCTTCTCCAAGGTGATCACCGCCTCGATCGGCGTGCCGCTGGCGATCTCGGTGGCGAGCTTCGGCTGGGCCGCGGCGCTGGCCGGCGCCTTCGGCTTCCTCTTCGCCCTCTACCCGGCCTGGAAGGCGAGCCGGCTCTCGCCGATGGAGGCGCTGCGGTATGAGTGAGGCGGTGAGCCTCCCTGCCGCGGCTCCGGCCGGCGCCCGCGGGCACGCGCGCCGCCGGGAGCGCCGCGGTGTGCTGGCCCAGCTCAACCTGGTGGTCGAGGTGGTGACCGGCGGCCTGGTCGAGCTGTGGGCCCACAAGCTGCGCTCGCTGCTGACGCTCAACCTGCTGACCCTGGGCGTCTTCGCCCTGGTGGTGATGACCTCGGTGCTCGACGGCATCATGGACAAGGTGACGCTCGGCTTTGCCGGGATGAGCTGGGACGGCACCGTGATGATGGCGCCGAAAGACCCCAAGACCACCGAGGACCAGAAGCGCTTCGCGATGAGCCCGGGGCTGCGCTACGAGGACCTGCCGCGCCTGACCGCGCCGTTCCCGGGGATCGCCGGCTTCGTCCCGCGCGCTTACAAGAACCTGCCGGCGCGCCTGCCCGGCGGCAGCGAGAAGATCTTCGTCACCGGCGTCGACGCCGCCTACGCGCGCCTGATGAACCGGCCGATCGGCCTCGGCCGCGGGTTGACCGACGACGACGTGCGGCGCCACTCGACGGTGGCGGTGGCAGGCGCCACGCTCGCGTCCAAGCTCTTCAGCGGCGCCGATCCGGTGGGCCGCGACGTGGTGGTTTCCGGCATCAGCTTCCGCGTCGTCGGGGTGCAGGCGGCCGCGCAGATCTTCAGCGAAGAGAACTACATGGACGCCAACGGCCTGCTCGTGCCGCTGACCGCCTACATGGACCGCGTGGACCCCGACCATCACCTGGCGAAGCTCGGCGTCAAGCTGCGCCGCAAGCGGGACCTCGACGAGGTCTCGGCGCTGCTCGTCGGCCGCGCCAAGCAGGCCCATCACGGCATCGAGGACGTCGAGATCGTCAACCTCGACGCCGAGGCGGCGCGCTCCTACCAGAACTTCCTGCAGCAGATGCACGGCTGGCGCGTGGTGCTGTTCAGCCTCGCCGGCACGGTGCTGCTGGTGGGCGGGGTCGGGGTGCTCTCGGTGATGCTGATCTCGCTCGCCGACCGCCGCTACGAGATCGGCTTGCGCAAGGCGATGGGCGCCACCGACCCGCAGATCTTCATCCAGTTCCTGCTCGAAGCCCTGGTCCTCGCCGCCCTCGGCGCGCTCGCCGGCACCCTCGCCGGCAGCGCCGTCTGCCGCGCGCTGTCCGACAAGTTCCCGTACCCCCTGGTCGTCAACCCCCTGGGCCTCGCCGCCGCCTGGGCCACCGCCCTGCTGCTGGCCGTCTGCTTCGGCCTCTACCCGGCCATCCGCGCCTCCCGCCTGTCGCCGATGGCGGCGATGCAGTAGCGTCGATCGAGCCGCGATCGGCTCTCTACCCCGCGGGCGCGGGCAGCTTCCAGGCGAAGGGAGGAGGAGCAGCAGTGGCGCCCGTCAGCGGCCGGTACTCGGCGGCGGCGGCAGGGTTCGAGACCTGCGCCGCCCGCGCCGCCCTGGAATAGACGGGATGGGCGCCGGTGAAGGGGTCGACCAGGTTGGCCTGTGCGGCTGGCAGGCGCATGGGGAAGTCGCCGCTCGCCGCGGCTTCGATGCGCAGGTCCAGAGAGATGGCGGCGAGCTGCCGAGAGGCTTCCAGGGCCTGGCACTTGCCGATCATCCCCAACGCGTCGTAAGGCCCCAGCAGGTTCAGGCTGCGCGCGACGTCGGCGTCCTCGTGCTCCAGGTTGGCGGCTGCCTGTCTCGCCTGCCGATAGGTGAGGCTGGTCCAGGAGAGGACCACGCGGTCCCCGTCGAGCAAGGATGCCCAGAACTGGTCCGCACAGCAGAAGGCCCAGAATCCCCGCCTTCGCTCCTGCATCCAGCGCCAGGCGACCGAGCCCTCGCCGGCCAGGCCACGGGTGAGGATCTCGTGGGCGCTCTCGCGAGGAAGCCGCGCGCGCAGTGCCCCGAGCGTCGCCACGGAAACGGCGTCGGATTCGACGAGCCAGTGGAGGGCACGGAGGTAGTTTCCCATCACGGCAGTCCCGTACACCTGTGGCAGGGCGAACGACCCCTGCTGAAGGCCAAGGCCGAGAGCCTCCAGAGTGTCCACGGCACTTGCTGCCCGCACCTGGTTGCCGGACCTCAGCTCGAGCCCGGCTTCCGCGAGGAGAAGGTTGGCGAGCCGGAAGAGAGAGGTGATGTCCGGGTCCGCGAAGGCGCTCTCGGGAAGGAGATCGCACACCGGGCGCAGGGCTCCGGCATGGGCCCAGCCGAGTGCCTGCTGCTGTGCCGCGAGAAAGGAGGTGACTCGCCGGACGTCGGCCGCCGACCACGTGCCGGGAGGAAGTTGGACGATCCTGCCCAATTCCGGGCGCTCCGGCGCCGGCCTCGGCAGCGCCTTGGCGGCCGCGAGATACCAGGAGGCGCCGTTACGGGGGTCGGTCCTCCCATGGAGGCACGACTCGGCGCGAACGAGCGGCATGACCTCCCGCGCGAAGCTGGCCCGGGCACGTCGCAAGTGTCGTGCGCCGGAGAAGTGATCGACGACGGCGGACGTGCCGGCAAGCAACCCGAGGACAGCCCCTCCCCAACCCACGAACCGGAGGATCCGTCTCCCGGTCAGGCCCAAGGCCATCGAGGTCTCCAGTCGGCCTGGGCTCAGCCGGCGAGTGGCGCGGACTTGCCGCTCTGGCGGCCCAGGCCCTCGGCGGGAACGTCGATGCCCAGGGCCGTCGCGAGGCTGATCTGGTGGTCCTGCTCCTGGACCAGGATCTGGCGGAGGTCCTCGGCCAGGGCGTACTCGCCCAGGGCCTCGGCCTGGCGGATGCGCTGCCGGTAGTTGCGGACAGTCTCGTTCTCGTTCTCGAGGTCGAAGCGGAGTATCTCCTCGGCCTTCTTGGAGGTGCGCACCGGCTTCGGCTTCGCCGTCGGGTCGCCGCCGAGATAGTCGATCTGTCCCGAGATCGTCAGCGCATGCTGGAGCTCCTCGCCGGCGTGCACCTCGAGCTCGGCGGCGATGTTCATGTAGGCGGCGCCTTTCAGCACCTTGCTATATATGACATAAGAAATAATGGCCTGGTACTCCCGTGCCAGGTCCTCGTTGAGCAGCTCGATCAACCGGTCGCGGGTGATGGTCTCTTCCTTGTTCACGAATGACCCTCCTTGCTCGAGTGATTCGATGTACGGCTTGGCCGGGTGTTCTTCGGACGGGCGACCCCTGCCTTGGAATGCAAGTTCCATGGCACCCGCTAGCCGCCGGTTGGCGCGGTCCTCACCAGCTGCATGGTCGCGAAGAGGTGATGCGCCTCGTGGAGAAGGAAGAACTCGAGCCAGAGAGGGATCGGCATCGCCCCCAGCACGGGGTGGACGCCGCGCCGTGCGAGGTCGGCTGGCGGGATCGCGGCGACGGCCGCCACCAGCTCGGCGCGGAGCGCCGCGAGCCGCCCGGTGATCGCCCCGAGCGGCAGCGCCGCCCAGCGCGGCCACTCCGGATCGTCCTCGGCGCGGTAGCGGGGGAGAGCCGGCTCCGGCTCGGCGAGGATGCGCCGCAGGCGCTCGCCGGTGATCTCGTGATGGCGCGCGAGGTGCGCCAGCTGCTCGCGCGCCGACCACTTCCCGGGCGCCGGCCGCCGCTCCGCCGCGCCTTCGTCGAGGCCGCCGTCCCCGGCGGCGCCGGCAAGGATCAGGGGCAGGACGTCGAGCTGGGTGCGCAGCCGTACGGCGGTGGTCTCGGGCAGCATGGGTGCCTCCTTCTCCTAAGATCGTCTCCCGGCCTATGCCTGAACCGCGCCGACAGAGATATCATCGCACCCATGACCGACCTCGCGAAGCGCTCCGCCCGCCTCCTGTCCCTGTCGCTGCTGGTCGCCGCCGCGATCCTGGCCGCCTGTCACAAGAGCGAGACGCCGCCCGAGGCCGGCACGCCGGCGGCGTCTCCGGCCGCGTCCACCTCGGCGACATCGCCGGCCGCCGCGCCGGCAGCGCCCACGGCGCCGCTCAAGGTCGTCGCCCTCACCTTCGGCAAGAGCGTCGGCGCCGATCAGAAGGTCACCGCCGAGGCCGATACCTTCGCCCCGAGCGACACCATCTACGCCGTGGTCGGAACCACCGGCGGCTCCCCCGCCGCCAGGCTAACCGCCCGCTGGTCCTGGGTCTCCCGCAGCGGCGCCGAGAAGCCCGTCGGCGACGAGACCAAGAACATCTCGCCGACCACCGACGCCTCGACCGTGTTCCACCTCTCCAAGATCGACGGGCTGGCCACCGGCGACTACAAGCTCGAGATCCTCCTCGACGGCACGTCGGTAGCCACGAAGGCCATCAGGGTCGCGAAGTAACCCTCCGGCCGCCTCTTTGTCCCCACAGTCCGCGTCATCGAGAGGTAGTTCGCTCCGGTCGCCGAAGAGCTCCACAGCCGGAGGGGCGGAGGCCGGGCGGCGTGAGACGTTCCCCTCCCTCTCGGCTCGTATGGGCGAGGGGTCCAAGCCTATTAGGCAGCGGCGGAGGACTATGACCCCTCGCCCATACGAGCCGAGAGGGAGGGGAACGTCTCACGCCGCCCGGACGGGGGGTTCCCCGGAGGCGTCCCCGGAGGCGGCACCGAGGGCGCCCATCTGCAGGAGGAACGCGAGGACTCCGAAGTAGTTGTTGTTGAAGACCCGCGAGAAGAAGAAGACCCAGAATGAGACCAGAAAGGCGGCCAGCAGCGCTGCCGCCACGGTGGGACGGCGTAGGAGCCGCACCAGCAGCAGCGCGGCGAGAGGCAGGGCGGTGAGCAGCAGGTACGGCGTCAGCGAGTAGTAGGCGGCGCGGTCGGGTGCCCAGCGCAGCACCGCGGCGAGCATCGCGAAGCCGAACCCCGGCGTGCCGCCCAGCGGATAGCTGTCCGAGCTCAGCCCGGCGTTGAAGCGATAGACGTCGTCGACGAAGTCGGCCGGTCCCCAGGCGAAGAACGGCAGCACCAGCACCGCGAAGAGCGCGGCGCCGACCGCGAGGCCCCGGCGCAGGATGGGACGCGGCCAGACGTGCCAGGCGCACACCAGCAGGAACGGCGCCACCAGCCAGGCGAACTGCTTGACGGCGCAGGCCAGCGCCAGGCAGATGCAGAAGGCGAGGGCGCGCCGCCGCGCCAGCGCCGCCAGGGCGAAGAGCAGGAAGGCGATGATGTAGATGTCGTTGCGCCCCACCACCACGTACGGCACCACCAGCGGATTGAGCGCGAAGCAGGTCTGTGCCAGCTCGCCGGCCCCGCGCTGGTGAAAGGCGAGCGGCGCGAGCCAGACGCCGGCGGCCCACAGCAGGAGGTAGACGAAGCGCTGGTCGAAAGGCAGCCCGACCGCGTCCGCCAGCGCGATCAGCGGCGCCGGCAGCAGGAAGCTTGCCGGCAGGTAGGGGTTGTGGCGCAGGATCCCCGGGATCGCCACCCCGGCGAGCGGCGTCGAGGAGAAGTCCGCGGCGTAGGGATTGACGCCGCGCAGCAGGAAGCGCGCCGATTCCTCGGTCTGGATGACGCCGCCGTCGTGCGCGAACTGCAGCGGGTGGCCGCTTGCGAAGCGCTGGCAGGCGCGGCTGGCGATCGGCAGCGCCACGATCAGCACTCCCAGCGCCGCCAGGGTCGCCCGCTTGAGAGCGCCGTAGGACCGCCGTTCGACGCCGCCCGGCAGCACCAGCGCGGCGGTCAGGAACAGCAGCAGGGTGGCGACGGCGCCCACCGCGAGCACCGTGCGCACGACCTCGCCGTCCCAGCGCGACACCTGCCCCAGGGTCGAGAAGGCCGGGTCGCCGGTGATCTGCAGCGCCGTCACCATGCCGAGCAGGAACAGCAGCCAGGGGTCGAGCGCCAGCAAGGGATCGCGGGGACCCGCGCCGGCGCGCTCCTCTGGTCCGGCGCCGCTGCCGCCGCTGCCGCCAGGTGCGTTCATCCTGGCGGGCTACTCTACACGGTCGCTCGCGCTTCGCCGCCGCGGGCCGCCCTCCGGTGCCACCCGCCCTCCGCGGGCGGCGGCCTGGGCGCCTGGCCGACCTCTCCAGAGGTCGGCCGCCCCTGTGCCGGAGCGCGCGCTCCACCGGCGCGTTGCGCTCCAAGTTACTGAATCCACGGGTGTGGAGCGGGACCGCGGCCGGCCGCTGCCTCCCCGGGGGAGGCGTGCCGCGGGGGCGGCATGGACCTCGCATTGTCGTGCCGTCGCGCAAGGCTTTACGCCGCTGTTCAAAGCGCTCTCCGGTACTCCACGGGCCGGCCGGAAGAGCTGCGGCGGAGCTCTGTCCGAGCGCGAGGGGCGGGGCAAGGGTCGGCCCATGGGGGGATGGATAGGGATGGAAGCGATGTCCAGCAGGTCCGGAGCATGGCAGGGCGCGGCGGCCCTGACCGCCGCCACGCTCCTGGGTTCAGGAGCGATGGACGCCGCCGCCCGGCAGGTGGTCCTGCCGCTGGCGCAATACGACGAGCTGCGGGCGAAAGCCAAGACTACGCCGGAGCCGGCGCCGCCGCCGCCGGCTCCTTTCGCGATCGAGAGCGACGATCTCGAGATCGTCGCGGAGCCGGCCAGCGCCCGCATCGTGCAGACCCTGCTGGTCCGCGTGCTCGACGCCGGCTGGCAGGCGATCCCGGCCGGCGAGGCGGGATCGTTCGTCGGCGCCGATCTCGGAGGCCTCGAGGGCCGCATCGCCGAAGGCCCTGGCGGCAGCGTCCTGCAGGTGCGTGGCCAGGGCGAGCATCGGGTGCGCCTGGAATCGGCGGTGGCGGTGGCGCGCGACGAGACCGCGACCCGGCCGGTCTGGCGCTTCTCGCTGCGGCTGCCGCCGGCGGCGGTGGCGCGGGGAACGCTGCAGCTGGCGCCGTCCCTGGCCGGCACGGTGGACGAAGCGGTGCTGGGCGCCGGTGGCCTGCTGCTGGGCGCCAGGCAGGGCGCATCCTGGCGCTTCGCCGCCAGGCCGGGCCAGCAGCTGGAAGTGCGCCTGTCGGGTCGTGCCGTGCTGCCCGAGCGCGCGCGCCTGCCGCTGCGCTTCGACGCGACGACGGCGACCTCGGCCCTGCTCTCGCGCACCCGCCTCGGGGTCCATGGCTGGGTGGTGGTGCGCGTCGCCCAGGGCCGCCTGACCGAGCTCCGCCTGCGCCTGCCCGCGGGGTTCACCGTCGAGTCGGTGTCGCCCCGCGTGGCAGGTTGGAAAGTCGACGGCGGCATCCTGGTGGTCACACCGCTCGACCCGGTCGAGGAGACGCTGGGGCTCGCCGTGGAGCTCACCGCGCCGCCGCGCGACACCTTCGCGGCGCCGCTGCTGCTGCCGGAAGGCGCCACCCGCACCACCGTGCTGGCGCGGGCAGACGTGCAGGGAGACGCGCTGCTGAGGGCGGCC
>DATNKH010000426.1:0-3963 GCA_035603475.1 Thermoanaerobaculia bacterium | reverse complement strand
GGGGCAGGCTCGGTCATCTCAGCGCCCGCTGCCTGCGGCGACCGCGAGGGAGCGGGACCTTCGCACCCGGCTCACTCGCCGGTCTCGAGGGCCTCGAGCTCCTTCGGCGGCGGCGCGATCGCCGGCAGCTTCAGCAGACAGGCGTCGTCGGCGGGGGGGACGGTGTCGCAGCAGGCGTCCGCCGTGACGAAGTACGCCGTGCCGCGAGGCACCGACCGGCAGTCTGCATGCTCGAGGCGGAGGAAATAGTCGCGGGGCCTGGCGTCGTCCAGCTTCGCCCAGGCAGAGGCCGTGGGCTGGCGGCCCGGCGCCGAAGGCTCCGACAGCTCCCGGTAGCGGCGCGGCTCGAGACGGACGATGACGCCGCCGCTGCGGCGGACGCGTTGCTCGACCAGGTTGTCGTACGGCCGAGCCTGCAGCCGCTGACCGCCTTGCAGCCGCTGCGGGATCTGGACCGGAGTGTCATAGTCAGTGCGGAACGCCTCGAGGGCCGACCGCAGGTCTTGGTCGCCCGCGCGGCAAGCGGTGACCTTCGCCTCCAGCAGCCGCGGGGTTGCCGGCGCCTTGGCAGGCGGGCAGGAGGCGGGCGCCGGGCGGGAAAGGAGAAGCAGCGCTGCTGCCAATGCGAGCCTCATCTCGAGGTACAGCCTAGCAGGAAGGGGTTGCCACCTGCATGACCGAAGCGACCCTTGGGTAGTGGGGACGCCGAGGGAAACTGACCCACTACCCACTACCGACCTTTGACCCGCGACGGTGAAAATACGAGTACACTGTAGGCACAAGGTACAGTCTGGGCAAGAGGTGATGCCATGGACGAGACGCTCCGGCTACCGCAGCACCCGCGGCTCGGTGCCTTTGCCGGCGCCTGCATCCTCGCTGTTCCCGGCCTGTACTGCGTGGTTTTCTCGTACCGGCTCCCCGCCCTGGCGTTCTTCGCGCTCAGCGGGCTCGTCCTCTTCAAGAACGCCACCTACTGGGAGCTCGACAGGCGGAGCGGCAGCATCGCCGAGATACGTAGCGGCCCGCTCTCGACGCCGCGGGAGCTTCGCCGCTGGGACACGACCGGGGCCAAGGAGGTCCTGCTCACCCATTTCCCGGCTCGCGGCGCCGGCGTTGACAACGCCGCCCACTACACGGTGCAGATCTTCCTGGCCCAGGGACTGCCGTTGCCCGTCCCCTGCCGGCGCGCCGCGGCCCGCCGCATCGCCGAGTACTTGAACGTCCCTCTCGAGGAGAAGACGAAGACCTGGACCGACGCGGACACCGCCCAGGCCAGGGCCATGGGCCGCGCCGTCTTCGAGACCGCGCGGATGGCCCTGAGCAAGGGAAAGCCGGAACAGATGAAGGCCCATGCGCTGGCGGCCCTCCATGCCGAGATCGCCGCCTTCCCCGAATCAGGGTTGTACCAGGAACAGCTTGCCCAGGCCCTGATGCAGGGCACACCCGATCCGGGTCCGGCACTGCAAGCGCTGCGGCGGGCCCAGGAGATCTACCAGGACCAGGATCGAGCTGCCGATGCCGCACAGGCGGCGGCAGCCGCCCAGGAGCTGGAGCAGTACATGGCCCAGGGCGGCGCCTCCGGCACACCTCTACCCGCCGCCCTCGACCATCTCGCCCGCTGCCGGCAGCTGCTCGACGCGAGGGTGCGCTCCCAGGCCGCGACCATCAGAGACGACATCGCCGCCATGGAAAGTCAACGTCCAATCTAGGCCAGCTCTCTCGAAGTCCGGTGCCGGGTTCCGAGCCCTGGAGGGCGCGCGGCGACGTCGCGCTCAACTCTTGAGAATCGGCGCCGGGTTCATCCGCGCTGCCCGCACCACGGGGAGCAGGCAGGCCGCCAGGGCGACTGCCAGCAGGATCACGACCGCGACGGCGATGCTGATCTCGTCCATCGGGCGCGCCTCGTAGAGGAAGCCGGCGAGGAGCCGCCCGATCGCCAGCGAGGAGGCCAGCCCCGCGGCGACACCGGTGAGCGTGAGGGCGGCGATCCAACGCAAGATGAGCGCGGCGATCGAGGCGGGTCTGGCCCCGAGCGCCATGCGGACCGCCAGCTCCCGCCGCCGCTGCGCCACGGCGAGCGCGGTCACGCCGTAGATCCCGACCGCGGCGAGCAGGAGAACGACGGCGGCGAAGCTGTCGATCAACCCGGCGGAGAAACGCCGGGGGGAGAGACCGCGGCGCAGCACCTGCTCCATGGTCTCCGGCCGCTGCATCACTTGCCCGGGACGAAGCTCTCGCGCCACGGCCTGCAAGGCGGCGAGGGCGGCCGCCTCCGACCCGCGGGCCCGCGCGACGATGGTCACCGGGCTCCCGGGGTCCTGGGCCAAGGGAACATAGATCTCGGGCTCCGGCAAGCGGTCGAGCGTGGCGCCGCGCACGTCGCCGACGACGCCGACGACCTGCCGCCGCGGCGCTTCGGGGCCCTCGTCCTCGACGCTGCGGATCCGGCGACCGACCGGCGGCCGGCCGGCCAGGTAGCGCCGCGCGAAGCTCCGATTCACGATCACGACCGGCGGCGCCTTCGCGCCATCCGCGGCGCCGAAGAACCGTCCGGCCTCGAGTCGGACGCCGAAGGCGCTGAAATACCCGGGTGTCACCAGGCGGAACATCGCGCTCTGCCGCTGCTCCATGGCGTCGGGCTGGCCCTCGAGGCTGAACCCCATCTCGAACCAGCCGCCGGCGAGCGGTTGGGGAGCGATCGCTCCGACGGCCGCGATCTCCGGCCGCTGCCGCAACCGATCCTCGAGACGCGTGACGAATCTCGCGACCTGTTGCCGGTCCGTGAGCGGCTGCGGGATGACCAGGAGACTGCCGAGGACCATGCGGTCGGTGCGGAAGCCGGGATCGACGCGGTCCAGGGCGGCGAGCGTCCGGACCAGCAGCCCGGCGCCGACCAGGAGCACGATGCTGGCGGCGACCTCGGTGGCCACCAGCACCCCGCGCGAGCGCAGCGCGAAGCGCCCCGCGGTCGCGCCGGCGTCGCGGAACGGCTCGTAGGAGCGCCGCCGCCAGGTCCACAGCGCCGGCAGCAGGCCGGCGAGGAGGCCGCCGGCCAGCGACAGGCCGAAGATGCCGAGGACGACCGCGCCGTCGAGGTGCACAGCGTCGAGACGCGGCGTCTGGGGCGGTGCCAGCCGGCGCAGGACCGCGAGATAGGCGTCGCCCAGGAGGAGCCCCAGCGCCGTCGCGCCGGCCGCCAGCAGCACGCTCTCCGCCACGAACAGGCGCACGATCCGGCCTGGCCCGGCACCGAGGGCCAGCCGCACCGCCAGCTCGGTGCGCCGCGCGGCCGCCCGCGAGAGGGTGAGGTTGGCGACGTTGAGGCAGGCGACGAGCAGCACCAGGGAGACGGCGCTCAGCAGCAGCAGCAACGCCTTGCGGGCCTTGCCGACGACGGAGTCGAGCAGCGGCTCGATCCGGGCCCCGATGCCGTGCATCTCCTTGGGATAGTCGGCGGCGATGGACCTGGCCACCCGATCCATGTCGGCCTGCGCCGCCGCCGGCGCGACTCCCGGCCTGAGCCGGCCGATCACGTTGGCGTAATCGTAGGAACGGTCCTGTAACGGCGGCGAGAAGTCCATGACGTTGAAGAGCTCGGCGTCGCCGGTCAGCGGGGCGTGGAACCCCGGCGGCAGCACACCCACCACGGTGAAGGGAAGGCCGCTGACCATGATCTGCTTGCCGACGATCGCGCGATCGGCGCCGAGGCGGCGCCAGAGCGGATCGGCGAGGACGGCGAGGGCGTTGTTCTTCGTCTCCTCGTGCGGGAGGAAGGCGCGGCCCAGCGCCGGCTTCACGCCCAGCACCTGGAAGAAGTCGTGCGACACCCGGGCCGACGGCACGCTCATGCCGAGCGTGTTGAGGTCGAGGGTGCCATGGATGAAGAGAGCCATGCCGGAGAAGGAGCGGTTGCGAGCCCGCCAGTCGGCGAACACGGCGCGGCTGGTGTAGTCCTGGCGATCG
>DATNKH010000425.1:0-2808 GCA_035603475.1 Thermoanaerobaculia bacterium | reverse complement strand
ACTTTCGAGATGCATCCCGACGTCTGGAACACCAACTATCCACATTCACAGGGATTCGTCGAAGCTTTCGTCACCGGCGCGGACGCCGCCGACGTCGACCTCGGCTCGATCATGCTCAGCGGCGACTCCGCCACCGCCGCGGCGCTGGCCCCCGCGGCGACCCGGCAGGAGGACCATCACGTGGTCGCGCGGTTCACGAAGGCGGCCGCATTCGCACTGCTCGCGAACCCGAAGCCGGGCGAGACCCACACGCTGACGCTGAGCTTCACCGTCAAGGGCACCAGCACGCAGCTCACGACGATGGTACGCATCGTCGGTCCGGGCGGACCCTCGGGCAGCGGCGGCAACCTGCAGCTGCGGATCGCGCCGGACGTCTGGAACACCAACTTCAGCCACAGCGAAGGGACCGTGGCCTTCTTCATCACCGGCGCGGACGTCAAGGGGATCGACCTCAAGTCGATCCAGCTCACCGGCGACTCGTCCGCCGCCGCGCCGCTGAGCCCGGTGAACGTCAGGCAGGAAGATCACCACGTGGTCGCGCGCTTCAACATGTCGGACGTCATCGCGATCCTGAACAACCCGAAGCCGGGGCAAGAGCACAAGGTGACCCTGACCTTCGATCTCAACGGCACGGCGACCACCCTGACCGGCGAAGTGCGGATCGTCGGGCCGGCGTAACGTCCTCGAAGCACCGGCGCCTGGCGGCGACGTAGGACTGCGAACCCTCGCCCAAACGGCGGGAGGGAGGCAAGGGCAACCTGGCCAGGACACTGCCGTGCCGGCCGGGCCGGATCCCGCGTTGTTGGACTCGCTGGCGTCTGGTACGCTGCATGGCCTGACCCAGTGAGGGAGCTCGAGATGGCGCCAGAGCCCGGGCGCTCGGCGTCCGCCGGCACCCTCTATGTCGTGGCGACGCCGATCGGCAACCCGGAGGACCTGTCACCGCGCGCCGAGCGGACCCTGCGCGAGGTCGACCTGATCGCGGCGGAGGACACCCGCACCACCGGCCGCCTGCTGGCGCGGCTGGGGTTCAGCAAGCCCATGCTGAGCTTCCACGACCACAACGAAGCGCAGCGGACGACCGGGATCCTGCGCCGCCTCGGCGAGGGGATGAACGTCGCCCTGGTCAGCGAGGCCGGGACGCCCCTGGTCAGCGATCCGGGGTTCCGCCTGGTGCGGGCGGCGGCGGCGGCAGGGTTCCGCATCGCCACGATCCCCGGACCTTCCGCCGCGATCGCGGCGCTCTCGATCTCGGGCCTGCCGACGGACCGCTTCCTCGTCCTCGGTTTCCTGCCGCGCCGTGCCGCCAGGCGGCGCGCGGCGTTGCAGGAGTTGCGCCGCGAGGCCGCGACCCTGGTGCTCTTCGAGGCCCCGCATCGCATCCTCGCCACCCTCGAGGACCTGCGGGCGATCCTCGGCGACCGCCGGGCCGTCCTGGCGCGCAACCTCACCAAGGAGCACGAAGCGGTGCTGCGGGGCGCCCTGTCGGAGCTGCACGCGGCCCTGGCGGGTCTCGAGTTCGTGGCGGGCGAGATCACCCTGGTGCTGGCGGGAGCGGACGCGGAGGAAGAGGGCGCCTGGCCGGAGGCCGCGGAGCGGGCCGTCGCGCGTCTGCTGGCGGAAGGGCTGGCCCCGAGCCGCGTGCAGGGAATCGTCACTCACGTCTTCGCGCTCGACCGCCGCGACGTCTATCGACGGATCCTGCACACCGTGCGCGAAGGCCGGCCGCTTCAAGACGGCGAGGACTGACCCGTGGGCATCCTCGGCAGCGTGGGGGTCCTGCCGTCCGTGCCCGCGCCCGCAGTGGAGCCGAGCGTCTCGACCAGCGCATCGAGATGCCGCGACACGACCTCGGGACGCAGCAGATCGAAGTGGGTGGCGTCCGGTTCGATGAGCAGCGACCCTTCCGCGTAGTGCGCGCCGAGCACGCCTGCATCGAGGTTCCGGAGCTGCACTTCGCCCACCAGGCGGTTGCAGGTCTCGGTGTCCTCGAACAGGCAACGGACCGGCCGCCCTCCCGCGCTCGCCTCGCGGTACATGCGGGCGAATGCGTTGGCCCCGTCCGCCGCGAAGGGGTCGGCGATGTCGCGGCCGAAGTCGCGCAACGGCTCGACTTGCAGCTCGAACTTCCGCAGCATCCGCACCAGGTAGGCATGCACGCTCAGCCACTCGTCGAGACCGTCGATCGCGTTGCCGAGAGCGCGCAGGTCCTTGACGAGCGCCGCGCCGTTGCCGGCCTCGAGACGCGCCAGGATCCGCGTCACGAAGCAGGTCTCGAGCCCGAGGTTGCAGCCGAGCGACAGCACGCCGTCGACGCGTCCCGGCGGTTCGGACGGGGCGGCGGCAGCCAGCCGCAACGCGAGATCGGCTCCCGACGAGAACCCGACGACCAGGGTGATGGCAGGGGCGAAGCGCGTGGCGACGTCGGTCAGCAGCTCGCGCAGCAAGACGAGGTGGTCGTCGAGCGGCAGCGTGAACCGCCGCCGGCGCGCGGGCTCGAAGCCGTAGAGCGTCGGGGCGATGCCGCGGAACGGCAGCGATCGGAGGTGAGGCTCGAAGTCCGCTCCGTCCAGCCCGCAGGCGTGGACGAAGCAGACCAGGACGTCGGACCTCGCACCGTTGTCGAGGTACTCCATCTCGTCGCCGATCATCCTGGGACTGAAGGAGGAACGGCGCAGCTGCCGGCAGATGCCCTCGGTCAGCCGGAAACGCCCGATGGTCGGGTCGTGCCGGCGCGCCGGGGCGGCGGCGGTGCCGCTGAAGCTCGCCAGGATCGCGTCGAGACGGCGCGCGATCTCCTCCGCCGAC
>DATNKH010000424.1:0-2716 GCA_035603475.1 Thermoanaerobaculia bacterium | reverse complement strand
TGCTCGATCCGATCGACGCCCTGCGCTATGAGTGAGGTTGCCGCGGCGCCGGTCCAGGCCCCCCGGCCCCCGGCTCCCAGACAGCGCCGCAGGCTCTGGCTGCTGGCGGCCGCCGCCGCCGTGCTGGCGGCGATCGCCGCGGCGGGGCTCCTCCGCGGCGGCCCGCCGCTCGCCCATCTCACCGCGAAGGTGCAGCGCGGCGAGATCCGCGACGTGGTCGACGCGACCGGCACGGTCAATGCCGTGATCACCGTCCAGGTCGGCTCGCAGGTCTCCGGCACCATCGCCAGGCTCAACGCCGACTTCAACTCGCGCGTGCATCGCGGCGATGTGATCGCGCTGATCGATCCGAAGTTGTTCGCGGGAGCCCTCGCGCAGGCGGATGCCGACCTGCAGAACGCCAGGGCCAACGTGACCGCCGCCGAGGCCAACCTCGCCAAGGCCGACGCGACGCAGGTGCAGACGAAAGCCGACTACGATCGCGCCGCCGCGCTGGTGGCGGAGAAGATCGGAACGCAGCAGGCGCTGGACCTCGCCCAGGCGAACTACCGGTCGGCGCGGGCGTCGGTGGACGCCGCGGCGGCGAGCGTGCTGCAGGCCAAGGCGCAGGTCAGCCAGAAGGCCGCCGCCGTGTCGGTGGCCCGCGCCAACGTCGACTACACGGTGATCCGTTCGCCGATCGACGGGGTGGTCGTCGCGCGCAACGTCGACGTCGGCCAGACCGTCGCCGCTTCGCTGCAGGCGCCGACCATCTTCACCATCGCGCAGGACCTCACCAAGATGCAGGTCTATGCCAAGGTCGACGAGTCCGACGTCGGCCGCATCCGCGTGCGGCAGCCGGTGACCTTCAAGGTCGACGCCTTCCCGAAGGACCTCTTCCGCGGCTTCGTGAGCCAGGTCCGCATGAATCCGACCACCGTGCAGAACGTCGTGACCTACGACGCGATCATCGACTTCGCGAACCCGGAGCTGAAGCTCTTCCCCGGCATGACGGCCTACGTCACCATCCCGGTCGCGACGGCCGAGGATGTGGTCAAGATCCCGAACGCCGCGCTGCGTTACAAGCCACCGCTGGACGTCGAGGCCGTGCGGGCGCTCTACAGGAAGTACGGGCTCGCCGAGGCGGCGCAGGCCGCCGAGCCGGCGGGCTCCGGCGGCGGCGGCCGCGAGATGGCGGCGGGAGGCCGGGTGGCCGCGGCAGCGCCCGCGGGCCCCGGCGGGCGGCGTCCGGCGCGCGGCGACAGCGCGGTCGTCTGGAAGCTGCGCGCCGACGGCACTCTCGAGCCGGTCAAGGTCGGGCTCGGCATCACCGACCACACCTACACCGAGGTGACCAGGCTGATCGTCGGCGCCGTCAAGCCGGGCGACGACCTGGTCACCAGCACCGTCACCTCGAAGACACTGCCCCCTGGCGCGCCGGGAATCCGGCGGTGACGCCGGCGGCGCCGCCCATGCCGCCCATGCCGCCAACGTCGCCAACGTCGCCAACGTCGCCAACGTCGCCCATGCCGCCAACATCGCCGATGTCGCCAACATCGCCGATGTCGCCGGCAGGCGACGCGATCCTTAGAGCCGAGGAGGTCCACAAGTACTACGAGCTCGGCGAGACGCGAGTGCACGCGCTGCGCGGCGTCAGCGTGGCGGTCGAGAGCGGCGGCTTCGTCGCCATCATGGGGGCGAGCGGCAGCGGCAAGTCGACCTTCATGAACATCCTGGGCTGCCTCGACCGGCCGAGCTCCGGGAGGTACCTGCTGGCGGGCACCGACGTGACGAGCTACGACAAGCGGCAGCTGGCGGCGATCCGCAACCGCCAGCTCGGCTTCGTCTTCCAGGGCTTCAACCTGCTGCCGCGCACGCCGGCCATCGAGAACGTGCAGCTGCCGACCCTCTACACCCCCATCGACAAGCTGGAACGCGCGCGGCGGGCCCGCGAGGCGCTCGCGCTGGTGGGGCTCGCCGACCGCGCCGCGCACTTCCCCTCGCAGCTGTCCGGCGGCCAGCAGCAGCGCGTCGCCATCGCGCGCGCCCTGGTGAACCGCCCCGGGATCCTGCTGGCGGACGAGCCGACCGGGAACCTCGACAGCCGCACCGCGGTCGAGATCATGGAGGTCTTCCAGGACCTGAACGACCGCGGCCTGACCATCGTGCTCGTCACGCACGAGCACGACATCGCCCAGTTCGCGAGGCGGGTGATCGTCTTCCGGGACGGCAGGATCCGCAAGGACGATCCCCTGCCCGATCGTCCCCGGGCGCGCGAGGTCCTGAAGACCCTGCCGACGCTGGAGGATTGAGCGGGCCCGGACGTGGCTCCTTGGTCCGTTGCCCGCCCCCCTCGGAGCCCGTATGGGCGAGGGGTCTTGGTCCTCCGCCGGCGCCCTTGCGACTTGGACCCCTCGCCCATACGGGCTCCGAGGGGGGCGGGCGACGGTCCCACGAGCCAGGTCCCCAGGGATCTGGCGTGGTGGACGGATCGAGCCGATCTGGATACATTCACCGCTGTCCAGGGTGGGTGGGGCGGAGGAGACGCGGCAGCCCATGTTCACCGGCTTGATCCAGGAGTGCGGACGGATTCTCGGCGAGCCGCGGCCGTCGGGGCTGGGAGGGGTGCGGCTGGTGATCGCGGTCAGCCCCCGGCTCGCCGCCGAGCTCGGCGCCGGCGCGAGCCTGGCGGTCGCGGGGGTATGCCTGACGATCGTCGAACGGGCAGAGGCCGCGG
>DATNKH010000423.1:0-7831 GCA_035603475.1 Thermoanaerobaculia bacterium | reverse complement strand
ACCGGGCGCCGCTTGTCGGGTGATCCGAAGGTGTAGAGCCAGACCTCGCCCCGGTTCACTCGGGGGGCCATACGCCCTCTTCTTCCCATCCCCCGAAATCCTTGCCGAGAGGGGCTTCGACTCCCGCATAGGCGCGCTCGTACCGGGTGTCGATCTCCTGCCGCCGGCGCCGGCGCAGAAAGTCGCCGGCGAGCTGCCGAAGTACCGCGGAACGTCCCTGCTCGCGAACCTCGGCCGTGCCATCCAGCTCGGCCAGCAGAGATTCCTCGAACATCACCTGTATGGCCTTCATGTTGATAGTTTATGTGTGGTTCACCTACACGTCAAGCGCGCCAGGGAGGCCGGCAGTCCTCCCCCGGTCTCTGCGAGATCGCAGACGCCCGCGCCTTGCACGCCTCCAGGGGCCGTGATAAGGATGCCGCCAACTCATGCCTCACCGTCGTCGGCGGAGCGATGACGCTGCGCCGGAGAAAGAGGAGGTTCTTCATGCCTGCGCAGTCGAACCCCGCAGTCTTCCGCCGTGCCCTCTGGGTGCTGGCGCTCGGCGTCCTGCTGCTGGCCGGCTTCGTCGCCGGCCGGGCGAACGCCGATCAGCCGCACATGATCGCCGCGCGCGACCACCTTCGCGCCGCCAGGGCCGAGCTCCAGGCCGCCGATGCCGACAAGGGCGGCCATCGCGTCAAGGCGATCGAGCGCGTCAACGAAGCGATCGTCGAGGTCGACCGGGGCATCGAGTACGACCGCAACCATTGAGACCACGGACGAACCGGAGAATAGATCATGCACATGAACCAGCTGCGTCTCGTGTCGTGGATCAAGCGGTGCCTGTGCGCGGTGGCCGCTTTCGGCGTCGCGTTCGCGATCGGTTGCGCCACCGGCCAAGGCCAGCCGCACATGGCGGCGGCGCTCGACGAGCTGCGCGCCGCACGCGGCGAGCTTCAGGCCGCGGCAGCCGACAAGGGCGGCCACCGGGTGCGCGCCCTGGAGCTCGTCGACGACGCGATCGAACAGGTGCGGCGCGGCATCGGATACGCCGCCACCCACTGAGACGAGACTCCACGACCGAGGGGGTGGGAGGGACCAACTACCTCCTACCCCCGAGGATCGCTCTCACGCCGACGAGCCGATGCCGGCGAAATTCCGCCCGGCAGGTCGCGGCCAGCGCCAGGTGTACCACCCACCTCGTCGACCTGCTCTGAAACTTCCGACGGCTTCGGACCGACTCATGAGCTGGAGGCACCAGGACCTGGTGCCAGGAGGTTCGAGATGAACGCCATCGGCAGCATCGCCAGCCAGCTCATTGGATTCTTGTACGCTACTCTCTTCGGATTCGTGCTGCCGGTCCTGATCGTGGCCCTGGCGATCAGGGCTCAAGGCCGCAAGCGGGAAAGGCTCAGCCGCGAGCGCCTGGCCGCGATCGAGAAGGGGCTGGAGCTGCCGTTGATCGAAGCTCCGCGTCCGCGGCAACGGATGAGTTCGCGCGCGGGGGCGCTGCTCCTGATCGGTATTGGCATCGGCTTGTCCGTTGTCCTGTGGCAGACCGGAGCTGCCTGGTCTTGGGGCCTCATACCAGGAATGATCGGCCTGGCCCTTCTGGCACACTGGCTCAGCGGCGGCAAGCGCGCCTGGGAGCGTCAGCGGGCGCTCGACGAGGAGCTTCAGCTGGCCTACATCGACCTGCTACGGAGAATCGCTCCAGCCGCCAAACCGGCGCCGGCGGCGAGCGCTGACTGATCCCCTCTTGGATGCCGGGCGAGGCCGCAGGTGATCTGGACAGCGAGAAGACTCGGGAGCGAGAGTTGGTGCGCCGCTGCGTGGCAGGGGACGTCGCCGCGCAGCATGAGCTCGTGCGCCGTTACTCCGCGCTCGTCTGGTCGCTCTGCATCCGCGCGGGGCTGTCCCCCGCGGAGGCCGAAGACGTCAGCCAGGAGATCTTCTGGCGGGCCTTCCAGGCGCTCCCTGGCTTTCGGGGCAACTCGCGGCTCTCGACCTGGCTCTCGACGGTGGCGCTCCGGCGCATCGTCGATCATCATCGCTCGCCGGCCCGGCGCGACATCGCAGTCGGAGCTCCCTCGGACCCCGGTTTCCCGCTGCCCAAGCAGCCGGCGTCCCCGTCTCCGGAGACCGACGCCGAACTGTCACAACGCCGGCAGCGCGTGCGTGCGGCGCTCGACGGCCTTGCGGAGCCGGCGCGATCGGTGCTCGTGGCATACTACCTGGGTGAGATCCCCGTGCTGGAGATTGCCCGCATTCTCAGAATGCCCGAAGGGACGATCAAGACCCACCTCCACCGCGGCCGCCAGACGCTGCGCGACCACCTGAGGGACCTGTGCTGAGCTGTCTGGACTTTTGCGATCGGCTGTACGACGAGGACTGCCGTCACGCCCTCGCCGGACGCGGTCCGCTTCCGAGCGATATCTCGGTGCACCTGCTGGGGTGTGCCGGCTGCCGCCTGGTGTGGGCGGAGGCTTCCGAAGACCTCGCAACGCTGCCGGTTCTCCTTCTCGAGCCCGCGCCCGCCGCACTGCAGGCTGATCTTGGTGTCGCCGTGATCAAAGGCATGGAGCTCCCGCCCGCGCTCGACTGGACCGCGGGGATCACCTGGGCGGCGATCGGAGCGGTTCTACCGGCGTTGGCGGCCGTGGCCGGCCCCTTGCCGTCGTGGCTCGCCGCCCTGGGGCCGCTGAGCCTCTCCCTGGTCGGGGCCTCGTTCGCGTTCGCGGCGAATGCAGCGCATGAATCGCTACGCGAGGCGATCGGATGAGTCGTTCTCCCCGCGCGGAGCCCGCCCGGCGGTTGCGGCCGCCAGTCTCATTCCCCTAGACTCCGGCTGTTCCGCTGGACTCCAGGAAAGGGGACCCCTCATGCGCCAAGCCGCGCCAGCCCTCAAGACCCTGCTCTGTGCCTCGGCGATCCTTGGCGGCGTTCTCGCCGGCAGCCGCGCCGCCAGCGCCGCCGACCACCCGAACATCCAGCCCGGGAACTGGGAGATCACGATCTCCATGGAAATGCCAGGCATGCCGGCGCGGCCCGCCATGACCACCACCCATTGCATCAAGCCCGACCAGGTCAAGGACTCCCAGTCCTTCGCCGACAGCATGCAGGAGAAGAACCGCGGCAAGTGCAAGGTCTCCGACCTCAAGTTCGAGAGCGACAAGCTGTCCTACAGCTTCGCCTGTGAGAGCGGGGCCGCCGGCACCTCCGAGCTGGTCTTCGGCGGCACGACCTACGAGGGCACGAACAAGATCACCGTCACCGGACGCGGCAACGGACCGATGACGATGACCCAGCACTTCAAGGCCAAGCGCGTCGGCGACTGCTGAACGCGGCCCACGGTCCAGGAGGCGGCGGCCGCGGCCCGCCCAGGGGGGGCTCGCGACCTCCGGCGGCCAGGCCTCAGGCAGGCCTCAGGCAGGCCTCAGGCAGGACCTCAGGAAGGATCCACGGCGATCACCGCGGCGCCGCGGAAGGCGCCGGCACGCAGCGCTTCCAGGGCGGCGTTGGCCTCGGCGAGCGGGAAGACGGTGACCTCGCTGTGGATGGGCACGGCCGGAGCGAGGGCCAGGAACTCCTCGCCGTCGCGGCGCGTGAGGTTGGCCACCGAGCGCACCATCCGCTCGCCCCACAGGATGGCGTAGGGAAACGCCGGGATGTCGCTCATGTGGATGCCGGCGCAGACCACGGTGCCGCCCTTGGCGAGCGCCCGCAGGGCCACCGGCACCAGCTCGCCCGCGGGCGCGAAGATCAGCGCCGCGTCGAGCGGCTCGGGCGGCGCCTCGCCGGCGGCGCCAGCCCACTCCGCCCCCAGCTGGAGCGCGAAGCGCTGTCCCGCCTGGTCGCCGGCGCGGGTGAAGGCGAACACCCGCTGCCCCTGGTGGCGCGCCACCTGGATGAGGATGTGCGCGGCGGCGCCGAAGCCATAGAAGCCCAGCCGCTCGGCCTCTCGCGGCGCCCCCGCCATGCGTAGCGCGCGGAAGCCGATCAGCCCGGCGCACAGCAGCGGCGCCGCCTGCAGGTCCGGATAGCCGGCGGGGATCGGCAAGCAGTAGCGCTCGTCGGCAACCGTCATCTCGGCATAGCCGCCGTCGATCTGGTAGCCGGTGAAGCGCGCCCGGTCACACAGGTTCTCGCGCCCCGACCGGCAGTAGCGGCAGGTGCCGTCCGTCCACCCCAGCCACGGCACCCCGACCCGGTCGCCCACCCGGAAGCGGCCGGCGCCCTCGCCCATGGCCACCACCGTGCCGACGATCTGATGCCCGATCACCAGCGGCAGCTTCGGCTCCGGTAGCTCGCCGTCGACGACGTGCAGGTCCGTGCGGCAGACCCCGCAGGCATGCACCCGCAGCAGCACCTGTCCCGCCCCCGCCACCGGGTCGGCGATCTCCAGCAGCCGCAGCGGCTCGCCCGGGCGCTCGAGAACCATCGCGCGCACCCGGCGAGTGTACCGGATGGAGAGATGGCGCCTTCGGTCCACTACCGAAGGCGCCCATCGGGTGCTTGCTCTGGCAACATATGGACGGCTCCCCGACCCGCCCACACCTGATCGTTATGGCGATGCATCATAACTGCGGCAACCAGGGACTTTATGGGTTGACATGCTTTTTTCCCCGGTGGTATGAAAGGCACCCTGTCAACGTCCTGTTCGTCTGCGAATGGGCCGAGCCGCTCGGTGAGCGGCTCCCTGAAGGCTCCGCGTCGGCTCGATGCAGCTTGCCGGTCGAGCCGGCCATCGAGCGGTCGGGTGCAGCACGCTGCCGAGTGCCGCGACCTGGAGAGTCGCCGCCCTGCGCGCCCGCCGCCGCGTTCTGGATCAGGAGGCCTGGATGGTTGGACGGTCGCCGTCGGTAGCCCCCCTGCTGCTGGTCCTCGCGACCTTCGCCATCGCCTCACCTGCCACCGCCGATCCCGAACCCCTTCCCTTCGACCCACCCGCCCAGCCGGCGTCCCTCGCCTCCGCCACGCTCGCCACCGCCGCATCCTCCGCGGCCGGCGCGATCGAGATCATGGCGCCGGCCAGCCTCGCGCACGAGATATCGACCGCGGCCGCGGACGGCGACGCCGTCTCTCCGTCCATCACCTCGTCCGACCCGTCGGAGGCCGCGACCGGCGCCTCCGTCCCGCCAGCCTCCGCCTCCTCCGATTCCGACGCCGCCGCGGACGACTCCGAGATCGTCGATCCCACCGAGGCGATCGGCGCCCCGGCAGTCGCCGAGGCTCCGGCGCCGCAGCCGGCGCCGCAGACGGCCACGACCGCGGATCTCCGTGACCAGAAGCCCGACTCCGGCGAGCTCGGTGTCGAGTACCAGCTCTCGGTGCGCGATGCCGCGTCCTTCCTCGACCGCCTCTCGGCGCGCTTCAAGCGGCTCGTCGAGCAAGCGATGACCTACCTCGGGACGCCCTATCGGCGCGGCGGCACGACCCGGCGCGGCCTTGACTGCTCCGGCCTGGTGGGCGCGGTCTACGGCGAGCAGGGCCTCGACCTGCCGCGCACCGCCGCGCAGCAGTTCTCCGAGGGGGTGGCGGTCGCCGCGACCGAGCTGCGGCCCGGCGACCTGGTGTTCTTCCGCAACACCTACAAGCGCGGCATCTCCCACGTCGGCATCTACATCGGCGATGGCCGCTTCCTGCACGCCGCCGGCCGGCGCCACGGCGTGATCGTCAGCGAGCTCTCCCGCCCCTACTACCGCATCCGCTACGCCGGCGCCCGCCGGCCCGCCGCGGCCGCGCCCGAGGCCGCCACCGCCGACCGCCAGGGCAACGTCGCCGGCCAGGGCACTGCCGACGTCGCCAGCAGCTCGAACGCCGCCGCGACCCTCGCCTCGGCGCCTCGCCGCTGATCCGCCGCCAGCGGCCGCCCTACCCAGCCCGCGGCCCCCGGGGGCGCAATTTTTCGCGGGCGTCTCACTATTACCACTAGGACGGTAGGACGGGCCTCGTTCCCCGAGTCGAGAGGACGGCGCACGGTGAGCCTCGTCGCCGCAGCCCGCGGCGGGCGGCACGGAGACCGCGATGAGCGACGACAGCGCAGCCAACCTGGTGGCCAACGGCCAGGCGCTGGCGAGGCGGGCGAACCGCCCTCGCATCGAGCAGGAGATCAGGGCGCGATACGCCGCCGAGCTGGCCGGCGCCGACATCTGCGACAGCCTGCGCATCGAGGCCCAGATCCGCGCCGAGATCGAGCGCGCACTGGCCGCGGCAGCCCCGGCAGACGCCCTCTACTAGCTGTCGCGGCGCGCTCCCGCGCTACTTCTCGACCCCACCCACCTTCCAGATCTGGCCGCCCTTCATCACGAAGCTGACGCGTTCCATCACCTTGATGTCGGCGAGCGGGTCGCCGGGGACGGCGACGAGGTCGGCCTGCTTGCCCGGCTCGAGCGTCCCGATCTGCCCGGGCAGGCCGAGCAGGTCGGCGGCAGGGCCCATGGCGGTGCGCAGGGCGGCGGCCGGCGTCATGCCGTGGGCGACCAGCAGCGCGAACTCCTTCGCGTTGAGGCCGTGCGGGCTGACCGCCGAATCGGTGCCGAAGGCGACCTTGACGCCGATCCTGAGCGCGTTCCGGAACATCGCCGAGCGCTGCGCCACCGCGGCCTCCGCCTTCGCCGCGATCTCCGGCGGATAGTGGCGGGGGACGACACGGCCGCTGGCGTATTCGCCGGCCAGCAGTGTCGGCACGAGATAGGTGCCGCGCTCCTTCATCATGCGCAACCCCTCCTCGTCGAGGAAGGAGCCGTGCTCGATCGAGTCGATGCCGGCGCGGATCGCCTCCTTCGCGCCGGTGACGCCGTGAGCGTGCGCCGCCGCGCGCTTGTGCAGCCGGTGCGCCTCGTCGACGATCGCATCCATCTCCGCCTGGGTCACCTGCGGCGTGTCGACCTCGTCGGACAGCGACAGGACGCCGCCGGTGGCGCCGACCTTGATCACGTCGGCGCCGTACTTGACGCAGAAGCGCACCGCGTCGCGGAACTGGTCGGGGCCGCTGGCGATGCCGCGCTCGATGCCCGGCTCTTCGCCAAGACGCTTGAACGCGAAGCCGGCGCCGTCGGCGTGGCCGCCGCGCGCACCCAGCATGTGCACCGCCACCAGCATCCGCGGTCCCGGGATGACGCCGTCGCGGATGGCGTTGCGCAGCCCGACGTCGATGAAATCGGAGCTGCCGACGTCGCGCACCGTGGTGAAGCCGGCCATCAGGGTGTGCCGGGCGTTGGCCGTGGCGCGGATCGCGGCCTCCGCCACGTCGCGGCGCAGGCGGGTGACGGTGTCGCGGGTGAAGTCGTCCGACGACTCGAACGACAGGTGGGTGTGGCAGTCGATCAAGCCGGGCAGCAGGGTGACGTCGCCGAGGTCCAGCACCTGCGCGCCGGCCGGGACCGCCGCCCCGGCGCCCACCGCCTGGATCTTGCCGCCGGCCACGACCACGACGCCGTCGCGCACCCAGTGGTCCGAGCGGCCGTCGAACAGCCGTGCCGCCTTGATCGCCAGCACCGCCGGCGCCGCCGGCGCCGCCGGTGCCGCCGCCACCCCCGCCGGCGCCGCACCGCCGCTCCGCGTGTCCCCCCTCGCCCCCTGCCCCTGGGTGATGGCGCGCGACAGCAACGGCAGCGTCAGGCCGCAGGCGAGCAGCAGCACGGCAGCGAAGCGCGCGGCGAGACTCCTCGTCGTCCTCATCGAGCTCATCGAGTCCTCCTTCGCAGTCGCGGCGAAATGCGGCCCGATCCTACCCGCCGCCGCCGGCCAGGTCCAGAGCGGCCCGTGGCCTCACGGCAAGTCCGTCACGGCAGATCCGTCACGGCAGGTCCGTCATGGCTGGTCCGTTATGGCTGGTCCGTCACTC
>DATNKH010000422.1:0-2767 GCA_035603475.1 Thermoanaerobaculia bacterium | reverse complement strand
GGGCCTGACTCCCAAGCCCGCGCTGGTCGCCGCGATGCGCAAGCTCCTCCATATATGCTATGGAGTACTAAAGAACGATCAGCCCTTCGTTGCAGTGGCTACCCCTTGACAAGCAAGACCGTATCTTCCCCCCCGGAGGGGGGCCGCGGCTCCGCCTGTCGCCAGTCGCGGCATCCCGGCTGGGAGGAAGGGGGTTGGGGGGATGCGGGGGGCGATCCGATAGACGCTGGTAAGGTGCGCGACACCTCTCAGCCCCGAAGGCGCTACCAGGCGAACCGGGCAGGTGGGTCCTCTTCCTAACTAGCGTGATCCTGGCCGGGATCGCGCTCATGATGTCGCCTCGGGACGGCGACAACTGATATGAAGCCTCGGTGCGCCTCCTGGTCGTGGCCACCAAGGCCCCGTGGCCGCCGGTCGACGGCGGGCGGCTGCTGCTGCTGCGAACGCTCGAAGGCCTGGCGGCGGCGGGGGTGCGGGCGACGCTGGTCGCGCCGCTCGACCCGCGCCGCCATGCGCTCGAGAGCGTGGCGGCCGCGCTGGCGCCGTGGTGCGAGCCGCAGCTGGTGCTCGCCCGGCCGGCCGGGGCGGCGAGCACGTTGCTGCGCTCGGCCGGCCACCGCCAACCGCTCACCATCTCCCGCCACACCCTGCCGCCGGTGCGGCGCCGCGTCGAAGGGCTGCTCGCGGCGCGGCGTTTCGACGTGATTCACGCCGAGCAGCTGCAGGCGCTGCCGCAGGCCCTGGCGCCGGCGCGGGCGGTGCACCGGCCGGTGGTGCTGCGGGCGCAGAACGTCGAGAGCGCCCTGTGGGCGGCCGCCCCCGGACGGCCGCTGGCCCTGGAGGCCCGCCGGCTGGCGGCCTGGGAAGGAAGGGCGGTTGCCGGGGTGGACGCCACCGCCGCCCTCACGGCGATCGACGCCGCGGCACTTCGCCGGCTCGCCGCGGCCGCCGGCTCGCCGCAGGCACGGGTGGTCGAGGTGCCGGCGCCGTTCGCGGCGGAGCTGCCCCCGGGGCCTCCCGGCCTGGCCGGGAAGCCGGCGGTGGCGGTCCTGGGGAGTCTCGGCTGGCGCCCCAACGAGGACGCGGTGGCCTGGTTCACCGGCGAGATCTGGCCGGCAGTCCGCGGCGCCTTGCCTGCCGCCGAGCTGCACGTCTTCGGTGTCGCTCGCGGTGCGACCGTGGAGCCGCCGCCGGCCGTGGGTGGCGGCGGCCCCGCCGGCCAGAGGATCGCAGAGCCGGCCGGAGCGGTGGCCATGACCCCGGCCGCCGCCGCGGCGGCGGCTGCCGGAGGGCACGATGCCGAGCGCGGCATCACCTGGCACGCCGCGCCGGCCGACAGCGCTGCCGCTTTCGCCTGCGGCTCGATCCACGTCGTGCCCCTGCGCTTCGGATCCGGGGTGCGCATGAAGGTCCTCGAAGCCTGGGCGCGCGGCGTGCCGGTGGTCGCCACGCCGGAGGGGGCCGCCGGCCTCGATGCCGCCGATGGCGTGGAGTTGCTGGTGGCGCGCGACGCCGCGGGCTTTGCCGCCGCCTGTCGCCGCCTGTGCGAGGAGCCCGGCCTGGCCGCCGCCCTCGCCGCCGGCGGCCGTGCCGCCCTGCGCCGCCGGCACGATCCCGCCACGGTCGCCCGCCGCCTCCTCGAGCTCTACGCCGAGGTGCAGGCCGCGGCCCGGCACTGACGCATCGCAGCGCTGGTCTCATGCCTCAGGTCGCCCCCGGGCAAGAGCTTCTCAAACGTAAAACGGGATCCGGTCGCTGCTCTTGCGGAAGGCGAGCCCGCCGACGACGAGTGCCAGGGCCGCAATGCCGGCGGAGACGGCGAGGTGGGCGAGCGGCGGCACCTTGCCCTGCTGGATGGGATCGCGAAAGACCTCGAGGATCGAGCGCACGGGATTGAAGCGGACCACCCAGCGCATCTTCGCGGGGAGGATCTCCATGGGGTAGAAGATGGGCGTCAGGTACATGAGCACGGTCAGCAGGACCCCGACCAGCTCGACGACGTCGCTGAAGAAGACCGCCAGCGGCGAGAGCAGCAGGCCGGCGCCCAGCGTGAACAGGGCGGCGAGCAGGATCGACACCGGCAGGAACAGGAGTGCCGGCGACAGGCCGTGCTCGAAAATGACGACGATGAGCAGCGTCGGCACCAGCGCGAAGAGCAGGTTGACGACGCCGGAGATCACCGTGGCGAGCGGGAAGACCGCCTTCGGCACCGGCAGCTTCTGCAGCAGCGTGGCGTTGCCGCGCAGGCTGTTCATCGAGGAGACGATGCTCTGCGAGAAGAAGTTCCAGAACAGGATGCCGGCGAGGGCGTAGACCGGGTAGTGCGGCATCTGGAAGCGGAAGAGCTCGCTGAACACGATGTAGAAGACCAGCATCATCAGCAGCGGCTGCAGCATGGTCCACAAGAAGCCGAGGACCGAGCGCCGGTAGCGGACCTTGAGCTCCCGCGCCACCAGCGTGAGCACGAGGTCGCGGTAACGGTAGATGTCGCGCATGATGGGGGAGTAACGGTCGCTCCGGCGGTCGCCCGCCGCCGCCTCGCGCCCAGCCGGCCGAGGCGGACTGCCGGCGAGCGGGGAAGCTTAGCAGGTTTGCCCCGGACTTCACTCCGGGTCAGCGCTGTGCCCGCGCCGCGCGCTTCGCAGTCATCGCCGCCAGCGCCGCCACCGCTTCCACGGCGCGGCCGAAGGCGGCGCTGTCGGCGTGGTAGCTGTCGCGCGCGGCGGCCGGCACCAGCGCGAAGAGCAG
Organism: Thermoanaerobaculia bacterium; assembly: GCA_035603475.1. Taxonomy (GTDB): domain Bacteria; phylum Acidobacteriota; class Thermoanaerobaculia; order Multivoradales; family UBA5704; genus JASLEW01. The sequence continues at coordinate 19 of DATNKH010000422.1, read as the reverse complement.
GTTGACGACGCCGGAGATC
>DATNKH010000421.1:0-2891 GCA_035603475.1 Thermoanaerobaculia bacterium | reverse complement strand
CGCCGACGCCCGCGGCCACCTCGCGCAGGGCGCCGGCCGCCTCGCGGTCTTCCACCCAGGACAAGGCGGGCCGGCCGGCGCGCATGATGCCGGCTTTCTCGCGCGCGATCGCCGCCAGCGTGTCGCCGAGCAGCTCGCGGTGCTCCAGGCTGATCGAGGTGATGAGCGAGAGCACCGGCTCGCAGACGTTGGTGGCGTCGAGCCTGCCGCCCAGCCCGACCTCCACCACCGCCAGGTCCACGCGCTCGGCCGCGAACCAGAGGAAGGCCGCGGCCGTCACCGCCTCGAAGTAGGTGGGGCTGTGGCCCAGCCGGCGCTCGGCGCACGCCACCACCTCCTCCAGCAGCTCGCCCAGGCGCTCGCCGCCGACGGCGCGGCCGTCGATCCGCAGGCGCTCCTCGACCGTCTCGAGGTGCGGCGAGGTGTAGAGGCCGGTGCGGTAGCCGGCGGCGCCGGCCATCGCCGCCAGCAGCGCCGCGGTCGAGCCCTTGCCGTTGCTGCCGGCCACCAGCACCGCTGGGAAGCGCAGCTGTGGACTTCCCAGCGCCGCCAGCAGGCCGCGCATGCTCTCGAGGCCGAGGCGGATGCCCAGGGCCTCGAGACGGCCGAGGATCTCCTGTGTGCGGATCGAGGTCAGAGCGAGCTCAGAGCAGGTGCCGGAGGCAGCGCGCCAGCGTCTCCTTCATCTCGGCGCGCGCGACCACCAGGTCGAGGAAGCCGTGGGCGAGCAGGAACTCGCTCCGCTGGAAGCCCTCGGGCAGGCTCTGGCGGATGGTCTGCTCGATGACGCGAGGACCGGCAAAACCGATCAGGGCCCCCGGCTCGGCGATGTTGAGGTCACCCAGCATTGCGAACGACGCGGTCACGCCGCCGGTGGTCGGATCGGTGAGCACCGAGAGGTACGGCAGGTGGGCGTCATGGAGGCGAGCCAGCGCCGCCGCGATCTTGGCCATCTGCATCAACGACAGGACACCCTCTTGCATCCGGGCGCCGCCGGAGGCCGCGACCACGATCAGCGGCCAGCGCTTCTCGAGCGCCCGCTCGGCGGCGCGGGTGATCTTCTCGCCGACCACCGAGCCCATCGATCCGCCCATGAACCGGTAATCCATGACCGCCAGCACCGCCGGGATCTCTTCGAGGCGCCCCTGAACGACGATCACCGCGTCGCGCTCGCCGACCGCCTGCTGGTAGCTCTTGAGCCGGTCGCGGTAGCGCTTGGTGTCGCGGAAGCCCAGCGGGTCCGACGGGCTGACCTCCGTGAACAGCTCTCGCGGCTCGGCGTCGTCGAGCAGCAGCGCGATCCAGGACCTGGCATCGATGCGGTGATGATGGCCGCATTTCGGGCAGACCCGCTGGTTGCGGTCGAGATCGCGGGCGTAGATGATCTCCTTGCAACCTTCGCACTTGACCCACAGCCCCTCGGGCACGGTGCTGCGCCGGCGATCGCCGCGGATCGGCTTGGGCTGCTTGGCTTTCTTGAACCAGACCATGGAGAACAACTCTCGCGCGGCGGCCGGGCGGAGCTCGCGGTCAACCGCCGTTCGCCGTTCGCCGCCCCGCGCGCCACCCGCGGCGGTCGCGCCGGTAGCGCCGGTAGTCGGCGCGCGGCCAGGAGGGAGGAGGTAGCGGTGCGTGGCGCCGCCGTCCCGGGTTCAGGGTCGAGGCCGCGGCGGCGCCCGGACCGGCGGCGGCCCGGAGAAGCGGGGCGCCGGCGTGGCGCTCGGGCCGGAGCGGCGCCGGCCTCGGCTCAGAAGCCGGTGGACTCGTGCCCCTCCTCGGCCTCCAGGTCGTTGGCGATCCCGAGACGCATGCAGGCGGCGTCGTACATCTGGCGCGAAGCCTTCTTCGCGTTCTGCAGTTCCGCGAGACGGTCCTTGACCTTCGCCAGCTCGTCCTCGATGGCACGATCCAGCTCTTCCATCTCTTGCTTCGTTACTTGTAGCGTGTTCTCGTAAAACTTTCTCTGTTGCTCGGTAAGGCTCATGGTCTCCTCCCAATTGCGCCCAGGGCCGCGGGCGCCGACCGCCACAGGACCGGGTCGCCTGGCCTACCGGCCGTCTCGTTTACTGCTTGAACGGGATACGCAGGCGGGTCCACATCTTGACCCGGGTCCCATTCCGGGTCGCGGGCGTGAAGCGCGCTCCCCGCGCCACCTGGAGCGCGGCCTCATTGATCCCGACATTCTGGCTGATTCCCTCCAACAGCTGGACGTCCTCGACGCGGCCCTGCTCGTCGACCAGTACCGACAGGACGACGACGCCTTGGACCCCGAGTTTCCTGGCGAGCGGAGGATACTCCGGTTTCGGCGTGCTGACAAGTTTCGGCGGCACCGCCGGGCCGCTGGACGCGCCACCCGCGCCGGCGGCAGACGGGCGGGACCCGGCGCCCCCGGCCGCCTCTCCCGGCGCCGGCCGTCCGGCCGGCTCGGCCGTCCGCGCGGCGCTCTCCTGCGGCGGGGTGGCCGAGCCGGATGCCGCCCCCGCCGGGTTGGCCGGCGGCTCGGCGGCTGCACGCGGCTCGACCGGCGTCGCCGGCCTCGGCTGGGCGCGGGACGCGGCATCTTCGGCGCCGCCCGGCGATGCGGGCGCCGGCTTCGTCGTGCCGCCGCCCACGGCCCCCGAGGGGTTGGCCGCCGCGGCGTTCGCGGTCTCGGTCTTGCCCGCCTTCGTCTTGTCGAGCTCCTTCTGCAACTGCTTCTGCTGGTCCTCGAGCTTCTTCTTCAGCTCCTCCGCGTGGCGGGCGACCGCCTGGTCGACCACTCCCTGAACGTCGATCTTGCCGGCAGGAGCCTTCGCTCCGGCCGGAGTGGCGCCGGTCGCCGGCAGCTGTCCGCCGCGCGCCGCGGCACCGCCTGGCCCGCCGGCGTTGCCGGCGGCGGTTGCCCCGGCGCT
>DATNKH010000420.1:0-6523 GCA_035603475.1 Thermoanaerobaculia bacterium | reverse complement strand
AGGCCTGGCTCCAGGCGGCGGCCGGGGTGAAAGGCGACGCCGGCCGTGCAGAGCTCGGCAAGCTGCGGCAGGCTCGCGGGCAGGCGGTAGCCGATGCCGCCGCCGGGGCCCGGCTCGGCGGCGGCGGCGGTGGCGATCTGGTAGGCGCGGAGGAAGTGGGCCGGCTCGTCGGGAACGTGGAAGGGCGCCGTCACGAAGACCAGCAGCAGGCCGCCCGCGAGGCCCAGCGCCAGCAGCAGGCGGTCGGGGGTCAAGCGGGAGACCGGGGCCGCCTCAGGAGTCACCGGCCGCCACCGGCTTGACGCCGATCAGGGCGAAGTCCTGGCAGCCGTAGAGCAGGTCGTCGAGGTGGTCGCGCAGGCGGTTGACGGCGTCCGCCAGCACCCGCTGCTCGGGCGGCAACCGCGCCAGCTCGATCTCGGGCAGCCGCTCGGCGGCCGGGAACGGGCGCAGGTCGAGGCGCTCGACGGGATCGAAGCCGGCGAGCTCGTAGAGCAGGCGCAGGCTCTCGGGATGGACCGGGCGCGCGTGGGTGGGATCGAGCCAGAAGTTGCGCGCCCCGACCACCAGCGACAGCGGGCTGGGAGTCTCGAGGATCAGTGTGCCGCCGTGCCGCAACGCCCCCCAGGCCAGCCGGACCAGCCGGTCGAGCGCGCCGATCGGCAGGTGCTCGACGACGTGGAAGGACAGCACCGCGCCGAGGCTCCCGGCCGGCGCCGCGGCCAGCGCGGCGAAGAGGTCGCCCTGGACGGCGTCGAGGCCGCGCTCCCGGCACATCGCCACCATGCGGGCGCTGCCGTCCACGCCGCGCGCCGCGATCCCATGCTCGCCGAGCAGCGCCAGCGCCTCGCCCCGGCCGCAGCCGAGGTCCAGCGCCGGGCCGCCCGCCGCGAGGTAGGGCAGGTAGCCGGCGATGCGCTCGCGGATCTCCTCCTCGGTGCCGCGATAGCGCCGCTCGAGCTCGAAGTAGGCATGCTCGGAGACCCTCCGAGAAACCTCCTCCAAGCCCTCTTCCCCGGTCCCGCCGGCGGGCTCCGCCGCCGCGCCGCTCTCGGCTCGGGGAAGGGACTCGACGCGGGCCAGTGTGGCGCCGAGGCTGGCGAGGAGATCGCGCGCCTCCCTACGATAGCGGTCGAGCTTCTGGTCGGCGCGTGCGAAGAGCGCGTCGTCGTGGCGCATCAGCTCCTCGATGCCCTCGGCGTTCAGGGCCTCGAGATAGGCGATGCGCTCCTCGTCGCGGTGCCGCCGCTGCCGTTCATCCCGCAGGTGCTCGAGCAGCACGACGTTGAAGATGCGCTGGCGCTCCCAGAGATCGTTCTGCGGCACCTTGACCAGCGGCCGCAGGAGCCGTTTCCAGGCGACCAGCACCCGGCCGAAGAGGCCGCGGTGGCTGCGGATGGGGAACTCACGGTCCTCCTTCCACAGCCAGTGCCAGTCTTCGAGCTCGCGCGTGGGCTCGACCAGGAAGTCGTCGACGCGCGGCGTCCGGCGCGCCGGCGGCGACGGCGGCGACGGCCTGGCGCCGGCGTCGGCCACCGGGACTACTCTTCCCGCACCACCGTGACGGTGATCTCGGCAATGACCTCGGGGTTGAGCTCGACGCGCACCTGGTGGTCGCCGAGGGTCTTGATGCCGCCCTCGAGGTCGATGCGGCGGCGGTCGACGGAGAAGCCCTTGCGCTCGAGCAGGTCGCCCACCTCGCTGGCGGTCACCGAGCCATAGAGGGTCTCGGTCTCGCCGACGCGCTTCGAGATCTCCAGCCGCAGATCCTTCATGCGCGCCGCGACGGCTTCGGCGGCGGCGCGCTCCTGGGCGTGGCGGGCGTCGATCTTGGCGCGCTGCTGCTCGAAAGAGGTGATGTTGGCGTGCGTCGCCTCGAGAGCCAGGCCCTGCGGCAGCAGGTAGTTGCGGCCGTGGCCCGGCTTGACCTCGACGACCTCGCCGCGCTTGCCGAGGTGACGTTGATCGCTGAGCAGGATCACTTTCACGTCGGCCCCTCCTAGTCCGTGGTGAACGGGATCAGCGCCAGGTGACGCGCCCGCTTGATCGCCTGTTGCAGCAGGCGCTGGTGCCGGGCGCAGGTGCCCGAAATCCGCCGCGGCAGGATCTTGGAGCGCTCGGGGATGAACTGTTGCAGGAGCTTGACGTCCTTGAAGTCGACGTAGTCGATCTTGTCCGCGCAGAACTTGCAGACCTTGCGCCGGCGGTAGAAGACCTTCCTCGGTCGGGCCATGGCGCTAGACCTCCCCCGCGGCGCTCGGAGCGGCGGCGCCAGCCGGGCCGCCCGGACCGCCCGGGCCGCCCGCAGCAGGGCCGGCGTCGGCGAGGCCGGCAGGCGATTCGCCGGCGCGGCCCGCTGTCTTGGGATGGCGCGAGGCGGCCCGCTTCAGGTCCTCGTCGGTGCGCACCGTCAGGTAGCGCAGGATCTTGTCATTCTGGCGCATGCGGTGCTCGACCGCGGGCAGCGAGCTCTTGCCGCCCTCGCTCTCGATGCCCAGCAGGACGTACTTGCCCTCGTTCAGCTTGGCGATCGGATAGGCCAGCTTGCGCCGGCCCCAGCTCTCTTCCTTCGAGACCTGGGAGCCGCCGGCCGTGATCATCTGCTTGTACTCCTGGGTCATGGCGACCACGTCTTCGTCGGAGACGCGAGGATCGACGACGAACACCAGCTCATATGTGCGCATGTCGGTGAAGAACCTCCCTATGGCCTGGGTCAGTCCCGCTTCGCGCGGAACAGAGAGGAGACGATGGCGGCCGGCCGGCAGCCCCCTCGGGGCCGCGCCGCCGCAGCGAGCCACGCATTGTACACGGCGGAGCGGCGGGCGCCAAGCCCAGGGGTGCCGTCAAGGTAGTGGGTCAGGATCTCCGGCCGAGGCCGCCGGTCCCGCCCCGGCACTGTCCGGGGCGCCGTTGAAGCGGCTCATGGCGGCGTCGATGCCGTCGCGCAGCCAGGACTCGCACGCATCGGCGGCGCGCTGCACCACCGGCGCCACCGCCGCTTCCTCGGCCGGCGTGAAGGGCGACAGCACGTGGTCGACGAGCCCTTCGGCGGTGACCGCGGTGACCGCGGCGGCCGGGCCCTCGGGCGAGCCGATGCCGATGCGCAGGCGGGCCACCTGGGCGGTGCGCAGGTTCTCGAGGATCGACTCGATGCCGCGATGGCCGGCCGGGCTGCCCGAGCGCCGCAGGCGCAGGCGGCCGAAGGGGAGGTTCACCTCGTCGTAGACCACCAGCAGGGCGGCCGGGTCGAGGCCGTGCAGCTCGACGAGGCAGCGCGCCGCGAAGCCGCTGCGGTTCATGTAGGTCTGCGGCATGGCGAGGAGCACCACGAGGGCCTCGGGGGCGGCCTCCGGCATCGCCGGCAGGCCGGGCAGCTCGACGCGCGCGGTCAAGGCGTTGCACTCCAGGCGATCGAGGCGCGCCAGCCAGCGGCGGGCAAGCTCCTCGACCACCCGGAAGCCGACGTTGTGGCGGGTGGCGCGGTACTCCTCTCCCGGGTTGCCCAGCCCCAGGATCAGGCGGTTCACGCCTCTTCCGGCTTACCCTTCTTGATCACCTCGGGCTCGGTCCCGGCGGTCTCCACCGGAGCCTCCTCGGCGGCGGCCGGCGCCACCTCGGTCTTCGAGTGCATCACCGACACCAGCACCCGGTCGGGCTCGTCGAGCAACGTCACCCCGGGCGGCAGATGCAGATCGGCGACGCTCATGTGCTGCCCCAGGTGCAGCTCGCTGACGTCGAGCTCGATCTTCTTCGGGATGTCGCCAGGCAGGCACTCGAGGTGGACCTCGCGGTGCGAGAAGTCGAGCACGCCGCCCTCGGTCTTGACGCCGTAGGCGGTGCCGGCCAGCTCGATCGCCACCTGCACCCGCACCTTCTCGGTCATCACCACGCGCAGGAAGTCGAGATGCAGGATCTCGCGGGTGATGGGGTCGAGCTGCATGTCGCGGATCATCGCGTGGCGCTCCTGCCCCGTGCCCGCCAGCTTGAGCAGGAAGACCGCGTTGTCGCTGCCGCCGCCGCGCAGCAGGTCGACGAGCCGCCGGCGGTCGACGTGGATGGGCACCGAGTCCTTCCCGGCCCCGCCGTAGACGACGGCCGGGATCTGGCCGCGCGAGCGCAGCCGGCGGTTGCTGTTGGTGCCGGTCTCCTGGCGCGGTTGGACTTCGATCATCATTTCACTCTTGTCACTCATGGTTACCTCGCTTCGTTGCCTCGCATGCGGAGCTCGCGGACCTCGTCGGACGCGTCAGACGAACAGGGAGCTCACCGAGCTGTTTTCGTGGATCCTGCGGATGGCCTCGCCGAGCAGCGCCGAGACCGTCAGCGGCCGCAGCTTGTGCGACCGCGAGAGCTTCTCGTCGAGAGGGGTCGTGTTGGTGATCAGCACCGCTTCGACCGGCGATTCAGCGATGCGCTGCAGCGCCGGCCCGGACAGGACGCCATGCACCCCGGCCGCCAGCACCCGCTTGGCGCCCTTGGCCTTCAGCGCCTCGACGGTCTTGGTCAGGGTGCCGGCCGTGTCGACGATGTCGTCGACGATCAGCGCGTTGCAGCCGTCGACCTCGCCGATGACGAACATCACGTCGGCCTCGTTCGGCGCCGTGCGGCGCTTGTCGACGATGGCCAGCCCGACGTCCATGCGCTTGGCGATGGCGCGGGCGCGCTCGACGCCGCCGGCATCGGGCGAGACGATGACGAGGTCGGGGAGGTCGAGCTCGCGGACCGCCTCGAGCAGCACCGGCGCCGCGAACAGGTGATCGACGGGCACGTCGAAGAAGCCCTGGATCTGGTCGGCATGGAGGTCCATGGTGAGGACGCGGTCGGCGCCGGCGCGCGAGATCAGGTCGGCCACCAGCTTGGCGGTGATCGGCACGCGCGGCTGGTCCTTCTTGTCCTGCCGGGCGTAGCCGTAATAGGGCAGCACGGCGGTCACCCGCGAGGCCGAGGAGCGCTTGAACGTGTCGAGCATGATCAGCAGCTCCATCAGGTTCTCGTTCACCGGCTGGCAGGTCGGCTGCACCACGAAGACGTCCGAGCCGCGGACGTTCTCCTGGATCTGGCAGAAGACCTCGCCATCGGAGAAGTTGCGCGCCGAGACGTTGCCGGGCGGCAGGTTGAGATAGTCGCAGATCTCCTGCGTCAACGACGGATGCGCACGTCCGCCGAAGATCTTCAGGTCGCCGGGCATACTCCTCCACTCACCAATGAACCAGGCCTCGCCTGGGGTCTCGCACGGTCAATTTGGTTGGGGCGGGAGGATTCGAACCTCCGAATGCCAGATCCAAAGTCTGGTGCCTTACCACTTGGCGACGCCCCAGTCTTTCGGTCGGCTCCGGAGGCCCTCGCCGGGAAGCACCGGAGGCGGACCGTCAGGTCGTCCAGAAGGAGTCGCGCAGATGCATCTCCTCGATCTCCTCCAGGGTCTTCTCGGGCGGCGCCGGAGGAACCGGAGGGGCCTGGGCCCGGGCAGTTGCGGCGCCGGCGCCCGCGCCGTCCGAGCCGGCTGCTCCGGCCGCGCCGGCCGCACCATCCGATCCGCCCGTGCCCGCGGCGCCGTCGGCGCCGCTGGGGCCGGCAGAGCCACTCGAGCCGTCCGAGCCGGCGATGCCGGATGCGCCAGCCGCGCCGGCCGCCGAGAGGTCCGCGGCCACCATCGCGGGAGGCGCCGGCATCGCGCGGACATCCGCCGCGGCTGCCACGGCTGCCGGGGCTGCCGGGGCCGCGTGGGCTGCCGGGGCTGCCGTGTGCGCGCCCGCTGCGCCCGCTTCACCAGCTCCTGCCTGCACCGCCTGCACCGCCGGGGCCGCCGCCTGGGCGGCCACGGAGGCGGCGCCGTCGGCGAGGTGATGCGGGGGCGCCGGCAGCTGCTCGCCGCGCTCGGCCAGGATGCGCTCGTACTCGCCGAGGACCCTGTCCTCGATCATGCGCCGGGTCTCGTTGTTCAGCGGGTGAGCCACGTCCTTGAACTCGCCGTTCTTCTTCTTGCGGCTCGGCATGCTGATGAAGAGACCGTCCCTGCCCTGGATGATCTTGATGTCGTTCACCATGAAGCATTGGTCGAAGACGATCGACACGAATGCCTTCAGTTTCTCCTCCTGGATCGGAAAGACCTTGACTTCTGTGATCTCCATGTCCCGTCCCTCTCACCGACAAACTTCACGGAGCGTCCCCGCCGTGCGGCCGCCGGAAGAAAACTCCGGAGGCGCGAGCGGAGCGCTCAGGCCAGCTCGAGGCCCGCCCCAGGAGCCGCGTCCGAGGGCTCGACTCTCGACACGTCAGCCGGGCGTCAATCGCGCCATTATATACCCGACTGAACGCTGAAGCGTGAGCGAGGCGTGCCCCTCCCGGGCGGGCATCGGCGCGGCCGCGGCACAGGGCTCCGGCCCCCGCGCCAGGGGCCATATGCTAGAGGCCCGTCACAGGGCTGTCAAACCGTAGGCGGAGCGCCTGTAGGGTCGTGGTGCAGTCTCCCCCGGCCTCCCTTTGGGCGAGGGGCCAAAGTCCTACGCCCCCCGGCAGCCCC
>DATNKH010000419.1:0-2254 GCA_035603475.1 Thermoanaerobaculia bacterium | reverse complement strand
CACCGTCAGGATGTAATGGATGCGGTCCCCCGGCAGCGCCGGGCCGCCGTGCCCGACGACCGCCGCGGCGAGCGTCGTGTCGATGGCCAGCGCCGCCGGCGTCTCGACGCTGCCGCAGGCCTGCAGCGCGGCGACCTGGGCCGGCCTCGCCCCCCGCCGCAGCTGGCGCAGCGCCGTCCCCAGCGCCGTGCGGCCCGCGGCCTCGATCTGGGGGTCGCGGCCGGTCACGCAGGCCGCGTTCGCGATCACTGCCGCCGCCGGCAGCGCCGCCACCGCCCGCACCGCGAAGGCCACGGCCTGGCTCGTGCCGGCCGGCAGGCCTCCGAGATCGAGCGTGCAGCTCGACCCGGCCGCGACCCCCGCGCACAGCCACCGCGCGTCGCTCGCGCCGGCGTCGAAGCTCGACAGCGCCGGCACCGTCTCCGTCAGCAGCGCCGCGCCGACGTCCTGGTTGCCGCTGTTCGACACCGTCAGCGTGAACGGCAGCACCGCGCCGGGCAGCACCGCGCCGCCCCCGTAGCTCTTCGCCAGGTGAAGGCTCGGCTGGCCGGTCGTCGGGATGCTCGTCGCGCCGCAGGCGCTCGGCAGACCGGGCGCCGCCGCGCAAGCCTGATTGGTGACGACCGAGGCGCCGGCCGGCAGCGGCGACGCGATCGCGACGACGTAGGTCAGCACTGTCGACGCCCCGGCCGGCAGCGAGGCGATCGCCGCCGTGCAGCTCGCTCCCGCCGCGGTGCCCGCGCAGACCCAGGCCGGCGAGCTCCCCGCCGCCATGTAGGTCGTCAGGCCCGGCACCGCCTCGCTCACCGTGACGTTCGCGGCGCCCTGGTTGCCGGTGTTCTGGACCGCGATGGAGTAGATCAGCCGCGAGCCCGGCGCGCCGGTGCCCGCGACCGTCTTGTGGACGGCGAGGAGCGGCATGCCTGAGGTCGTGACCGTCGCCGTGCTGCAGCTCGGTTGATCGCCGGGGTCGCCGGGGCCGCCGGGGCCGCCGGGCCCGCCGGGCGCGCCGGGAGACGCGGCCGCAGCGCAGGCGGTGTTGACGATGCTGGTGACGCCGGCGGGCAGCGGGCTCGCGACCACCACCGCGAACTGCGCGCTGGCCGCGCCGCCCCCGGCCGCGACGTTGCCCACGGCCAGCGAGCAGCTCGAGCCCGCGCCGGCGCCGGAGCACGACCAGCCGCCGCCACCCGCCCAGCTGGTGTCGGCCGGCACCGTCTCGCCGAGGATGACCGGCCCGCTATCCTGGGTGCCGCTGTTGACGACGCGGAGATCGTAGACGATGGTGCCGCCGGGCGTCCCCGTGCCGCTGGCGAGGCTCTTGACCATGGTCAGGCTCACCGTCCCGGCGGTCGGCGTCGCGACGCTGCCGCACCCCACCACCGTCGAGGGACCCGACCGCGCGCAGGCCGTGTTGCTCACCGCCGACACGCCCGCGGGCAGCGCCGGCGCGAGATCCACCGCGAAGTACCGGGTCACCGTGCCGTCGGGGCCGATGTTGCCGGCCGGCAGCCGGCAGAGCGAGCCGGCGGAGCCGGCCGGGCAGACCCAGCCCGGCGACGAGGCCGCGGCGTCGAAGACCGTGTACTGCGGGATCTCGTCGGTGAGCTGCACGCCGCCCAGCCCCAGGCCGCTCAGATCGGTGGCCGAGATGGTGTAGAGCAGCGTCGAGCCCGGCAGGCCCGTCCCCGCGACCGTCTTGAGAACGGTGACGCTCGGCGTCCCGCCGCCCGCCGGGCAGACCGTGCCGATGCCGGCGCTCTGCGTGAGCTGCGGCCGCAGGTCGAGGCCGTCGCTCGTCGTGCCCCGCATGACCGCGGTGAAGCTCGGCACCGTGCCGCGGAACGCCGCGCGGTAGAGGAACGCGACGACGTTGCCGCCCTGCGCTCCCGGCCCGTTGCTCCGCGGCGGTCCGCAGGAGAAATTCACCGTCGCCGCGACGTCGCTCGGATCGTTGCCGCCGGCGATCGTCGCGACGCAGTCGCCGACGCTGAACACCCGGTCGAGCTCGACCGACCCCGGGATGAACGCGAGGCCGTTCGCACCCGCGAACGGCGCCATCATCTGCCCCGTGACGCTGCCCGTCGCCGTGTCCGCCGCCGGATCCACGTACGCCGCGCGGATCGTCACCGGCTCCAGGCAGTCCAGCACGCCGTTGCCGTTGACGTCCTGGAACTCGACCACGCTCTCGCCGAAGCCTCGGCCGGCGATGACCTGCGCGCCGGCCGGCGCCGCCAGCCCGCCCAGCACCGCG
>DATNKH010000418.1:0-18356 GCA_035603475.1 Thermoanaerobaculia bacterium | reverse complement strand
GTTCCAGCCGGGTCTCGAGCTCCCGGCGGTTGAGCAGGCCGGTCAGGGCGTCGTGGTTCGCGAGATAGACCATCTCGCGCTCCACGCCGCGCAGCTCGGTCACGTCCCTGAACACCAACACCGCGCCCAGCGCGTTGCCGTCCGGGTCGAGGATGGGCGCCGCCGAGTGATGCACCGAGCACTCCTGGCCGGCGGCGCCGAGCAACAGCACGTGGCCGGCGGAGCGCACGATGCGGCCCTCGCGGAGGCTGATTGCCACCGGGTCGGGGAGGGGCTGGCGCGAGACCTCGTCGACCAGCTGGAAGACCTCGACCGCCTGGCATCCCCGGGCGCGCCTCTCGCTCCAGCCGGTCAGCTGCTCGGCAGCCGGATTGAGGTAGTCGATCCTGCCTTGCGCGTCGGTGCGGATGACGCCGTCGCCGATCGCCCCCAGGGTGGCGAGGGCCCGCTCCTGCTCGCGCCGGAGCGCTTCGCGGCCGGCAGCCCGGCGCCCGGGCTTGACTGCCTGATCGGCGATCCCTGGCGGCGGCATGTCGGATCCGCGTGGCGAGACGTCGGCGTTTGGCACTGCCACCCCCCCGGAGCTTTCCGAAGTCGCTGTTTCTCGCAAGCAAGAACCGGACCCGATCGGAAGACGATAGGACCTGATCGGACACGATCGGACCTGGCCGGACCCGGCTGCCCGGGCGCATTCGTGCAGCCTCAGGCGCTATAGTGCGCGGCGGAGAAGCCGCAGAGATGACGACCGATTCCGAGAGTCCGCCCGAGGTGGTGCCCGAGCCCGGATGGACGCCGATCGAGCCGTTCCGGCTCGAGGGCGGCGCCGGCTCCTTCGTGACCGGCAGCGCGCGGCCCGGGCAGGCGCCGGAGAGCGGCCGCCTCCGGGTGCGCTACTTCCTGCGCGCGGGCGACCGCCGTCTGGTGGGCAGGGCGTGGTTCGGGCCGGGCGCGATCGGGCCGCCCGGTCACGCCCATGGCGGCGCGATCGCCGCGGTGCTCGACGAGGCGATGGGCGCGGCCGCCTGGGTCGCCGGCCACATCGCCGTCGCGGCGCGCCTCGACACCAGCTTCCAGCGGATGGTGCCGATCGGCACGGATGCCACCCTCGAAGCCTGGGTGGAACGCGAGGAGGGGCGCAAGATCTGGACCTCCGGGCGCCTGCTGGACGGCGCCGGAGAGACCTTCGCCGCCGCCTCGGGCCTGTTCATCGAGCTGCCGGCCGAGCGTTTCCAGCCACTGCTCGCGCAGGCGGCCGCCGCTCTCGGCGTCGATCCGGAGCAGCTGCTCACGGCTGCCAGACGGTAGTCAACCACCATCGCGTCCGGTCCGCGAACGGATCGGAGAAGACCCGGGCCACGCCCAGCCGCAGCTCGACGGCGGGAAGGCGCACCAGCGGCACGGGCCGGGTGGACCACCGGAGCTCCAGGCCACCGAGGGTGATCTCGGCCGGATGGAGGAGAACGCCTCCCCACAGCCGGTGGCGTTCGAAGAACAGCGGCACCGGCAGCAGGCCGGGCTCGAGCTCCACCCTCTCCTCTTCATGCTCGGAGCCGAGCAGGGTCGCCGCCGGCAGGGCCGGGGAGACGATGCGCGGGGCGAGCGCCGCCGGCGGCAGCAGGCTGGTGGCGGCTCCGCCGAGCTGGTAGAGATCGAAGGCGCGGGTCACGCGCCGCGAGCCGTCGCGGCGCCAGTCCAGCTGCAGCCGCGTGTCTTTCAAGCGGACCGCCAGCCCGGCTTCGCCGCCGTAGCGCGCCCAGGACCGGCTGCCGCCGCGGCCGCCACCGCCAGCGGTACCGGGAGTGCCGGCAGTGCCCGCGGTGCCCGCAGTGCCTGCAGTGCCTGCAGCCAGGCGGGCGTCGAGACCCGCATCCAGGCGCCAGAGACCGTAGCGCCGCGCGAGCCGGTAGCCGCCGTCGACAGCCGCGATCGCTTCGTCCGCGGCGCCGCGCGGCGACAGGACGGCAGGTCCGGCACTGGCCGGCCCCGCGACGGCAGGCGCGACCACCCGCGCGGCGACGGCAGGCGCGACGGCGGCGGCAGGCGCAACGGCGACGCCAGGCGCAACGGCGGCGGCAGGCGGGTCGGGAGCGGCGGCGACCAGGCGCTGCCAGAGCAGGCTGGCGCGCAGCCGCAGGCGCTCGCCGGGAGCCTGCCGCCGCCACTCGGCCGAGGCACCGAGCCCGCGCCGCTCGAGGTCGAGAACGCCGGTCCCCGCCGCCGCCGGCACCGATCCGGCCTGGCGCGACGGCAGCTCGCGCACGTCGAACGCATGCAGGCCGAGCTCCACCGGCAGACCCCGGAAGCTGCCCGCCAGCGCACCGCCGCGCGGCGCGCCGGAGGTCCCGATCGCGGCCAGGGCAAGCAGATCGAGACGGCCGATCAGGTCGCCGTTGCGCAGTCCCAGCTCGAGCGTGCCGCCCCCGCTGCGGGCGCCGCCGGCGCCGCCGCCGAGCAGCGGCATAAGCTCCTGGCGCCCGAGACCGTAGGGCCGGCCGGCGCCAGGGTACGCGGCAGCGCCGACGGTGCCCGGCGGCCCGGGCGCTGGAGATGCCGGCAGGGTCGAGGGGCCGGCGGCAGCCGGCGGAGGCGCCGGAGGCACCCCCGGCGGGGGCGGGGCGGCGGGCGGTACCGGCCGGACCGCCGGTGCGAGGCCGCTCGGCATGACGACCTCCGCCAGCGGCGGATGCCGCGCCGTGAGGTCGAGGCGACGCAGGTCGAGGCCCTCGGGTTCCAGGCTGAGGTAGAAGACCGCCTTGCCGTCGGGCGTCGGCGCCGGCGCGAAGGCGCCTCCCTGGGTGCGGGTGAGGGCGACGGGCGGCGGGCCGACCTGCGCGGCGAACGCGTAGAGGTCGAGGAACCCGCCGCGCCCGACCACGCCGTAGAGCGTGCGGCCATCCGGGCTCCAGGCGGGCGAGGAGGCGCTGCCGCCGGGAGGCGGCGACAGCTCGAGCGGTGTGCCGGCGACGGTGCGGTCAGGTCCGAGCTCGAGCACCGCCAGCTTCCAGGCGCCGCCGGCATGCATGCCGAACGCCACCCGGCGACCGTCCGGCGCGAGGCGCGGCCGGTCGTAGATCCGGTCCAGGGAGGGTTCGGTGAGCGCCCGGGTCTCGCCGCTCGCCAGGTCCACGGTCACCAGCTGCGACAGGCCGTAGCGGTCGCGCACCGCCACCGCCCAGGAACCGTCGGGTGACGGGTCGGGATCGCGCAGGTCGGCCTGCCGGGTGATCCGGCGCATCTCGCCGGTGGCCGGCCGCCACTCGCAGAGGTCCGGGTGGAGGAACCCTTCGCCGTCCGGCAGGAAGCGCACCAGCAGCAGCGACCTGCCGCCCGGCATGAAGCGCGGCATCGCCGGATCGCCGCCGTCGGCGGCCACCCAGGTGTGCAGCGGCTTCCTGGGCAGCGGCCGGCCGCGGACCGCCGGCACGTCCTGGGGATCGCGCGCCTGCTGTCGGGCCTGCGCCTCCTGCCAGCGTTTCTCGGCCTGCTGGTCGGGCGCGGTCTGCCAGACCACCAGTTCCGACGGCCGTTCGCGCGAGCGGCGCACCAGTGCGATCTCGGTGCCGTCGGGCGAGACCGCCGGTGCGCCGGTGGTCCACGCCAGGTCCTGCCAGCGGGCGCCTTCCCGCACCGCCAGGGGCCCCACCGCCTGCACCCGTTTCTCCGCTTCCATCGCGCGCCAGGTGAGCTCGGCCCGGAAGCGGTCGTAGAGGCTCTCCGGCGAGTTCTCCCAGATGCCGGCGAAGGCCTCGTCGAAGCCGCGGCCGGCGCGCGCGGTCATCCTGGCCCAGAGCTTGCGCAGGCTGCCCGGCCCGGCACGCTCATCGAGCCATTCGAGGAAGGCCGAGCCCAGCAGGTAGGCCATCGACATGCCGCGCCAGGCCTGCGAGTCGGACGCCAGGCGCGCATAGCTCGGCAGGCGGCCGGCCTGCGCCCAGCGCCGCAGGATCGCCGCCCGCAGGTCGCTGTTGGGACGGCCGGCCGCGGTGAGGCGCCCCTCGACGACCGTGGCGTAGCCCTCCACCACCCAGCGCGGCGCCAGCGCGATCGGACCGACCGGGAGCACGCTCGCGAGCAGGGGGTTGCGAGACGGCCGCAGCAGGTGGACGAGATGCGCTTCCTCGTGCGCCACCAGGTCCTCGATCGAGTCCCGGTAGTAGCCGATCTCCGAATCGGGCGGCGGCGGCGTGGTCCACAGCACCAGGCGCGGCCAGCCGCGCAGCGGCAGGGCCTCGCCGTTGGCGTCCGCCCGCGGATCGGAGACCACGACGTCGACGGCGTCCGCGGGCGCGTAGCCGA
Organism: Thermoanaerobaculia bacterium; assembly: GCA_035603475.1. Lineage (GTDB taxonomy): Bacteria > Acidobacteriota > Thermoanaerobaculia > Multivoradales > UBA5704 > JASLEW01. The sequence goes on along the minus strand of DATNKH010000418.1, from coordinate 14,060 downwards.
TCTCGGCGATGGCGCGGTCGCGCACCGTCTCGAGCTCCGCGGCGGCGCGCTGCGCCCAGGCCGCGTACGGCTCCGGGTAATGGACCCGGTAATGGGGCGTGACCAGGGTCCGCCACGGGCCCGAGGGACCTTGGCCCTCGCTGGCGGCGGCCGGCGGCGCCGCGAGCGGCCGCGAATCCAGCGCCAGTGCCCGCGGCGGCCGGAAAGCCGCGGCGGCAAGCAGCAGGACGGCCCCGGCGAGGGCGGCGCCGCGGCGGCGATGACGCGGCCGCTCAGACCGCGGGTTTACGAGGGGGCAGCTCGCGGGCGTGCGGGTCGTCCTGAAAACCGTGGTGATTATGGCTGCCATCGCAGAAGGGCTTGTTGCCCGAGGCGCCGCAGCGGCAGAGCGTGATCACGGTGCGGCCGGCAAGGCCGTAGACCAGCCCCTCCGGATCGAGGAGCTGCAGATTCTCCCCTTCGACCCGCAGAGGGCCGTTCTTCTGGACGGTCACTTTGAAATCGGGCATGGGCAACCCCAGTTCCTCCGCTCTCCTCGCCCGGAGTTTTTTCCAGGGTGCGGCAAGAGTCGCGCAACGGGAGCCCGCCGTCAACTCCAGCCAGCCGCCTTCCCGGGATGCCCCTTCCTCCGAGGGCTCCGACGTGTCAGAATGCGGGAAAATCGAACAGAGAAACAAAAGAACAGAGAAACAAAGGATGGAGGCACGGCATCCATGATCCCAGTCAAGCCCCACATCGCCGCCAATGCGCATGTCAAGAGCATGGAGCAGTACCGGGAGATGTACCGCCGCTCGATCGAGCAGCCGGAGCAGTTCTGGCGCGAGCAGGCGGCGATTCTCGACTGGTACCACCCGCCGTCGTCGATCCTGGACGCCGACCTCGAGGAGGTCGATTTCTCCTGGTACTCCGGCGGCAGGCTGAACGCCTGCTACAACTGCGTCGACCGGCACCTGGCGACGCACGGCGACCAGACGGCGATCCTCTGGGTGGGGGACGAGCCGGGCGAGTACCGCAGCATCACCTACCGCGAGCTGAAGCACCACGTGGCGCGGATCGCCAACGTGTTGCGCGCCCAGGGCGTGCGCAAGGGAGACCGGGTGTGCATCTACCTGCCGATGATCCCCGAGCTCGCCTACACCATGCTCGCCTGCGCCCGCATCGGCGCCGTGCACTCGGTGGTCTTCGCCGGCTTCTCCGCCGAGTCGCTGCGCGGGCGCATTCTCGACGCCGGCTGCAAGATGGTGGTCACCGCCAACGAGGGGCTGCGCGGCGGCAAGCGCATCCCGCTCAAGGCGACCGTCGACCAGGCGCTGGAGGGACTCGAGATGGTGGAGCGGGTGCTCCTCGTCCAGCGCACCGACCGCGAGGTGCCTATGCAGCAGGGCCGCGACCTGCGGTTGGAGGAGGAGACGGCGAAGCAGCGCTCCACCTGCCCGGTCGAATGGATGGCGTCGGAGGATCCCCTCTACATCCTCTATACCTCGGGCTCGACCGGCCGGCCCAAAGGCGTGCTGCACACGACCGGCGGCTACCTGGTCTACGCGGCCCTCACCCACAAGCTGGTGTTCGACCTGCAGCCCGACGACATCTACTTCTGCGCCGCCGACGTCGGCTGGGTGACCGGCCACAGCTACATCGTCTACGGTCCGCTGGCCAACCGCGCCACCACGGTGATGTTCGAATCGATCCCCACCTACCCGGACGCCGGCCGCTACTGGCAGATCGCCGACGACATCGGGGTGACCAAGTTCTATACCGCGCCGACCGCCATCCGCGCCATCGCCCGGGCCGGCGACGAGTTCGTGAAGCGTTACCAGCGCTCGTCACTGCGCATCCTGGGCACCGTCGGCGAACCGATCAATCCGGAGGTCTGGACGTGGTACCACGACGTGGTGGGCGACGGGCGCTGCCCGGTGGTCGACACCTGGTGGCAGACCGAGACCGGCGGCATCCTGATCACGCCGCTGCCGGGCGCCACGCCGACCAAGCCGGGCTCGGCGACCCTGCCCTTCTTCGGCGTCCAGCCGGTGATCGTCGACGACGAGGGCAAGGAGCTGGAAGGCAACGGCGTCTCCGGCAACCTCTGCCTCCGAGGCAGCTGGCCCGGGGAGGCGCGCACCATCTACGGCGACCACTCGCGCTTCCGCGAGATCTACTTCTCGCGCTTCCCGGGTCTCTACTTCACCGGCGACGGCTGCCGCCGCGACGAGGACGGCTACTACTGGATCACCGGCCGCGTCGACGACGTGCTCAACGTCGCCGGCCACCGACTCGGCACGGCGGAGATCGAGAGCGCCCTGGTGGCGCATGCCGCGGTGGCCGAGGCGGCGGTGGTGGGCTTCCCCCACGACATCAAGGGCACCGGCATCTTCGCCTACGTGCATCCGAACCCGGCGTTCGAGGGCTGGGACCCGCACGAGCTCGTCGGGGCGCTCAAGGAACAGGTCCGCAACGCCATCGGGCCGATCGCCACCCCCGACCGCATCCAGCTGGTGACCGGGCTGCCAAAGACCCGCTCGGGCAAGATCATGCGCCGCATCCTGCGCAAGATCGCCTCCTCGGAGTACGAGGACCTGGGCGACATCACCACCCTCGCCGACCCCGCGGTGGTCGAGAAGCTGGTGTCGGACCACCGGCAGCACTCGGCGGTCTGACGCCTCCCGGGGGGTGCGTCTCGCGGTGATCCGCCATGGACTGCTCCGCCGCCGCCGCCGGCCTGCTGCTCCTGGTGGTCGCCGTCGTGGCGCTCGCGGCCCTGCTGGCCTCCCGCGCCAACGCCGCGAGGTTGACGGCGCTCGCGGCCGAGGTCGAGCGGCTGCGCGAGACGCGGGAAGCGCCGAGGGTGGAAGCCGCGCCAGAGGGTTCAGAGGCGCCGGCGGCGCCGGCTAGCGGCAGCGCCGCCTTCCCCTCGCCGCGGCCGGCGGCGCAGGCTGCGCCTCTCGGAAACGCCACCGCGACCGCCGCCTCGGCCGCCGGCGGCACCTCCGGTGGCACTGGCTCGGCCTCGCGGCCGCCGGCCGCTGCCACCTTCGAGGAGCTGGTGGGGGCGCGGCTGCAGGTGTGGATCGGCGCCATGGCGCTGGCGCTGGCCGGCGCGTTCCTGGTCAAGATCTCGTTCGAGCGGGGATGGATCTCGCCCCCGGTGCGGGTGGCGACGGGCGTCGCCTTCGGCATCGCGCTGCTGGCGCTCGCGGAAGGCTTGCGCCGCTCCTCGGGCCGCATCTCGGAGGCGCTCGCCGCGGCCGGCATCGCCGATCTCTTCGCCTGCTTCCTGGCGGCGGTGCACCTCTATCACCTGGTGCCGCCGGCCGCGGGCTTCCTGCTGATGGGCTTGACCACCGCCGTGGCGGTGGCCATGGCGCTCAGACAGGGCGTCATGGTGGCGCTGATCGGCCTGGTCGGCGGATTCCTCACCCCGGCGCTGATCCAGACCGGCCAGCCCAGCGCTCGCAACCTCTTCGGATATCTCCTGCTGCTCATCGCCGGCTTGCTGGCGGTGGCATGGCGGCGCCGCTGGCGCTGGCTGGCGATCGCCGCCCTGGCCTCCGGCCTCCTGTGGGCGGCGGTGTGGCTGGCGCATCCGTTCCATGGCGGCGACGCGGCGTGGCTCAGCCTGTTCCTCGTCGCCCTGGCGGCCGGTGCGGCGCTGCCGCCGATCTCCATTGGAGAGACTGGCTCCGGCGCGGGCGGGCCGACGCCTCTTGCCGCCTGGCCGCCGAGAGCATCTTCCATGGCGATGCTCGCCGCGGCGCTGGTGCTGCTCGCGGGGACGGTGTCGCGCAGCGACTACGCGCCCGGCGAGTGGGGCTTCCTGGCGCTGCTGGCCGCGGGCGCGCTCGCGCTCGCCTGGCTCGATCGGCGCTACCAGCCCCTGTCGTGGGTCGCCGCCGGCACGACCGCGACTCTGCTCGCCGCCTGGGGCCGGGAGCTGACGCCCGCCGAGAGCGGCCGCTTCCTGATCACCGCGCTCGCCGTCGGCGGACTGTTCGCGGTGGCCGGCTGGTCGGCGGTGCTTGCCGGGAGACCTTCCTGGCGGCCCCCCGCCGCGTGGTCGAGGGAAGGCGAGAGGTGGGAAGTGCCGGCCGGCGACGCCTCCACCGACGCCGGTCGGTGGGTGGCGCTGTCGGCCGCCGCCGGGGTGCTGTTCTTCCTCGTGGCCTGGCAGTCGGCCCATGTCGTCGCCGGCTGGCCCTCCGAGACCTGGGCCGGAGTGGCGCTGGCCGCGGCGGCGCTCTACCTGGCGGGCGCCGTGCCGGTGGCGCGGCTGGGCCGAACCAGCGCCGGGCTCGCGCCCGCGCTCGCCGCGCTGGCCGTCGCCGTGACCAGCCTGGTCAGCATCTCCGTGCCGCTGGCCCTCGGCCGCGAGTCGTTCGCCGCCGCCTGGGCGCTGGAGGTCGCGGCGCTGGTCTGGCTCGCCGGCCGCCTCTGCCTGCCGGCGCTGGTCGTGCTGGCGCGCCTGCTGGCGCCGGTGGCGGTCCTCGGCGCCCTGTTGTCCGGGGCGGAGGAGCGGGCGCGCGGCCAGGCGCCACTGTGGAACGAGCTGCTCTACGCCTACGGCCTGCCGTTGCTCGCTCTCGGGTGGGCGGCCTGGATGGCGCGCCGCGACAGCCCGCTCCTGCGGCGGCCCGAGCGCCCGCTCACCTCGCCCCTGCGGCTCGCGGCCGAGCTGGAGTGGCAGGCGGTGGCGCTCGGCTTCGCGTTCTTGACGCTCGAGATCCGCCAGCTGTTCCAGCCGGCGGTCCCGGGGCCGGAGGCGAACGCGGCGGCCGTCCAGTGGGACCTGGCGCGAGCCGGGGCGCTCGCCTGCACCTGGCTGCTCTACGGCTCGGCGCTGCTGTGGGCCAACCGGCGCTTCGCCCAGACCCGGCGGTCACTCGAGCTCGCCGGCCGCCTGGTGATCCTGCTCGGCCTGGCCGCCGTCCTCGCCGGCCCTTGCCTGGCCGACAATCCGCTCTGGGACCACCAGCTGGTGGGCGCCACGCCCCTGCTCAACGTGCTCGCCGCCGCCTACGCCCTGCCGGCGATCCTCGCCATCGTGGCCGCCGCCGAGGTGCGGCGTCACGGCGGCCGCCGGCTGCCGCTGCTGGCCAGCACCGTGGCGCTGCTGCTCGGCTTCGTCTGGATCTCGCTCACGGTGCGCCAGCTCTTCCATGGCGCGTTCCTCGACCGCGCCTCGGCCGGCGCCCCGGAACGCTATGCCTATTCGGCCGCCTGGGTGCTGTACGGCGTCGGCCTGCTGCTCGCCGGCATCGCCCGCCGCGGCCCGATCCTGCGCTTCGGCTCGCTCGCCGTCATGCTGCTGGCAGTGGCCAAGGTCTTCCTGTACGACACCGCCAGGCTCTCCGACCTGTACCGCGTCCTCTCCTTCCTGGGCCTCGGAGCAAGCCTGCTGCTGCTGGGGTTCCTCTATCAGCGTCACGTCTTTCAATCCGCCGGCGGCGAGGAGACCGGCGCGTGAGTCACGCGAGGGGACGCGCGGCGCGGACCTCGTGGGCCTCGTGGGCGCTTGCCGGCGCGGCGCTGGCGCTGACGGCGCTCGCCGGCCCGGCGGCGAACGGCGCTGACACCCGGCCGGCGGCGCTGCAGGGGACTCCGTACTCCCGCCCCGTGGACGTGCCGGCGGCCGGCTGGGTGCGCGTTCCTCTCGATCTCGCGGCGCTGCGGCACATCGGCCTCGCCGGCAGCCTGCGGGTCACCGCTCCGACCGGCGAGGAGCTGCAGCGATGGACGGCGCCCTGGAGCGCCGACGGCGAGCGCCGGGCGGTGAAGGTGCTGGAGGTGGCCAAGAAGGATCGCGGCTGGACCCTGCGCCTCGACGCCGGTCCCGAGCCGCTGGTGCACGAGCGGCTGCTGCTCGATTTCGCCCGCCTGGCCACCGTTCCCGACGTCGCCCTCGACGCCAGCCAGGACGGCAAGAGCTGGGAACCGCTGGTGGCCGGCGATCTCTTCCGGCTCGGCAGCGGCGAAGGGCTGGCGCACACCTCGCTGCCCTATCCCGCCACCTCGGCACGATACCTGCGGCTCTCCTGGCCCTCCCGGGCCGGTTTCCCCGAGCTGCGTGGAGTGGCGGTCGAGCCCACCTCCCCGGGACGCTCGCTGACCGTCACCTCGCGCAGCAGCCCGTGCCGCGAGGGACCGTCCGCGGCCGCCCGGAGCTGCCGCCTGCCTCTGCCCGCCGCCGGCCAGATCGTGCGCCGGCTGACCGTCGAGCTCGCCGCCGGCGCCGATGTCGGCTACCAGCTCTCCCAGCCGCTGCGCGGCGCCTGGGAACCGCTGGCGCAGGGAGTGTGGCGCGGGTCGAGGTCCGGCCGGCACGTCATCCCGCTCCCTGCCGAGCCTCTCGCCGGGGACGACCTGCGGCTCGAGCTGTTCGGGGCGGCCGGCGAACCGGCGCCGCGCCTGCTCGGCCACAGCGTCGACCTGGCGATCGACACCGTGCTCTTCTATGCCGAGACGCCGGGGCGCTACGTCCTGTCCTACGGCGGTGTCCCCTCTCCGGGCGCCGGAGCGACCCAACCCGACGCCAGGGCGGTGGCGGCAGGCGTCGAGGCCGCCTGGATCGAGCCGGGTCCCGAGGAGGCCCGGCCGGCGCCCTTGCCGGCCGCCGCCGCTCCGGGAGCGGCGCTGTCCCAACGCTTCCGCGCCTCCTGGGCGGTGATTGCGGCCGGGGCGGTGGCCGGCGACCTGGTGCGCCTGGCGCTTCCCGACGCGGTCTACGCCCAGGCACGGCCGGATCTCGGTGACCTGCGCCTGGTGACGGGCGGCCGGCAGGTCCCCTACGTGCGCTGGACACCGCCCGATCCGGTGCCGGTGGCCGAGCGCGCCGATCTGCGGCCCGAAGCCGAGAAGGGCCGGCACTACAGCCGCATCGAGATCTACCTGCCGGCCGCCGGGCTGCCGGTCAGCCAGCTGCACCTGGCCGCGCCGCCGTCGCCGCTGCGCCGGCCGGTCGGCGTGCGCTATCCCGATGCAGGGCCGCCCGGCCTGGCGCCGCGCGAGGAGCGGCTGGTGGCGCGCAGCAACTGGGAGTGCCTTCCCGAGCCGCCGCTGCCCTGCCGGCTCGACCTGCCGCTGCTCGGGCCGGCGCCCCACCACCTCACGTTGCGCTTCGCGGACGGCGACAACCCGCCGCTCGCCAGCGTGGACGTCGCCGTCTGGCGCCGGAGCGACGTGCTGCTCTTCGCCTGGCCGGCCGAGGGGCAGGGACAGGGGCAGGGACAAGGGCAGGGCAGGGGGCAGGGACAGGGAGAAGACCAGGGCCAGCGGCAGGGACCGGATCATGGGGTGGCCCGCGCCAGGGTGCAATTGCTGGCTGGCGCCCCGGGCCTCGGCGCGCCGACCTACGACCTGGCGGCCCTGGCCGAGGTCTTGCCGGTCCGCCCCGCGCAGGCCGCCCAACTCGACCTCAGCGGCGAGGATCCGCGGCAGGGCGCCGCGCCCTGGTGGAGCCACTGGGTGGTCCCGGCCGCCGTCGCCGTCGCCGCCTTGTTCCTGCTGGCCCTGCTGCGGCGAATCCTCGCCGATGCGTGAAGCGGCTTCTCCGACCCGCCTGGTCCTCGCCGGCGTCGGTCATGCCAACCTCGAGGTCTTGCGGCGGTTCTGGTCGCGCGGGCTCGCCGGGGTCGACCTGACGGTCATCTCCCCCGGACCTCTGCACCTGTACTCGGGCATGGTGCCCGGCTATCTGCGCGGCACCTATCGCGTAGAAGAGATCGCGGTCGAGGTGGCGCCGCTGGTCCGCGCCGCGGGCGGCCGGGTGCTGCTCGGCAGGGCGGTCGGGCTCGACCCCGGCCGGCGGCTGGTGAGAGTGGTCGAGGCCGCGGACGACGGCGCGACCTCGGCCGCGGTCAACGGGGTGGGCGAGGGAGGCGGCATCCGCGAGGTGCCCTACGACCTCGTCGCCTTCGCCGTCGGCTCGGACGCGGTGGGCGCCGCCGCCGCATCAGCCAGGGGCGACGGCGCCGTACTGTCCTGCAAGCCCATCGGCAGGGCGTTCGAGCTCCGCCGCCGCCTCGACTTCCTGGCCGGCGAAGGCCATCCGCCCGCCACGGTGGCGGTGGTCGGAGGCGGCGCCGCGGGAGTCGAGATCGCCCTCGCGGCCACAGGCCGCCTCGCAGCGTCGGCCGCGCGCCATCGCGTCCTTCTCCTCGAGGCCGGTCCCGCGATCCTGGCGGACCGCTCGCGCCTCCGGCGCCGCGCCGAAGAGGTGCTCCAGCGCCGCGGGGTCGAGCTGCGCACCGGCAGCAAGGTGGTCGAGGTGAACCCGCCGGGCGAGGCCGCCGGGCCGCCGGGCCGGGCCGTTCTCCGGCTGAGCGGTGGCGAGGAGATCTCCTGCAACCTGGTGATCTGGGTCACCGCCGCGACCGGCTGGCCGCTCTTCCGCGAGGCCGGTCTGCCGCTGGACGACCGCGGGTTCCTGCTCGTCGACGGCGCGCTGCGCTCGGTCGCCGATCCCCGCGTCTTCGCCGCCGGCGACTGCGCCACCCTGGCCGCCTTCCCCGGCACCGCCAAGGCCGGCGTCTACGCCGTCCGCGAGGGCCCGGTCCTGGCCCGCGCGCTGCGCGCCGCCCTCGCCGGCGAGCCGCCGCCCCGCTACCGTCCCCAGCGCGGCTTCCTCGTCATCCTCAACACCGGCGACGGCCGCGCCCTGCTCTCCTACAAGGGATTCGTCTCGTACAGCCGCTGGGCGTTCCGGCTCAAGGACAGGATCGACCGCGGCTTCGTGGCGAAGTACCGCCCGCGGCGACAAGAGGAATCAACGGGGGAAACGGGGGAAGAGAGGAGAGATGGCTCCTCGGGAGGGATTTGAACCCCCGACCAATCGGTTAACAGCCGATCGCTCTACCACTGAGCTACCGAGGAACATGAGGGCCGCCAGACAGGGGTCGGACCCCGGGACGCGCATCTTAGGAGGCTCGCCCGCCGCTTGTCAATGTTGATTCGGAGAGGGTGGAGAGGCCCGGGGGCGAGGACGCGGCACGGCGATGGAGAGGCGGTTCGGGTCAGGGGAAGGCGAGGCGCCCCTGGCGGTGCGGCAGCAGCTCGGCCGGGGCGAGGCCGGCGCGCGCTTCGACCAGGAAAGGGGCGTTGCGGAACGACCAGACCGCGGGCGCGATGACCATGCGATCGAGCCCCGGCGGGTAGAACAGGGCGTCGGTCTTGCCGCGGGGGTAGCAGAAGGCGCCGACTGCCTGGATGGCGATGCCGGCCACGACCGCCGCGACGAATGCTCGCAGGCCCCACCCGCGCAGCCTGGCGACGACCGGAACCAGCAGCCAGACCAAGACGGGAAGAACGTCCGTAAGATAGCGCGGCCCGTAACAGGCGCCCGCCCGGAAGTCGGCGCGGGCATAGACATAGAGCTGCGCCAGGACGGCTGCAACGACGGCTAGCTCCAGGAGCCGATCCGGCGGCACAGAGCCAGCCGGCGGCGTCCAGCCAGCCGGCGCCACCGAGCGATCCGGCCGAGCCGAGCGAGGCGGAGGCGCCGAGCCAGCCGGCGGCGGCTCGTGAACTATGGCCGGTCCCGCCCCTGGCCCGTTGCCGGCCGGCAACCCCGAGGGCACGGCCCGGCCGGCCAGGAACCACAGGAAGGGAGAGAAGATCAGGAGACCCTTCCCTGGGCTGAGCAGCAGTCCGGCCAGTCCCGGCAGGAGGGGATGCGAGAAGTAGGGGTGCGTACCGCTGACGGCCCAGGCATAGCCGCCAGCCCAGTGTCCGAACACCGCGAGGTTGTAGAGGGCGAACGGGGCCGACGCCGCTGCCGCCGCGGCCACGGCCCAGAGCGCCCGCTCGCGATGGCGTATCAGGAGGTAGGCGAGGACCGCGGCTGCCAGCGCCGCGTCAGGGGGGCGGTTCACCGCGAGGAGGCCGCACGCCAGGCCGGCGGCGACGAGGCTCGCGGCGGAGCCGCGGGCCGTCGCGGCGAGGAGGGCGCAGACAGCCAGCAGCTCTCCCATCCCGTGTAGCCAGAGGGCCTGGCCCGAGATCACCCAGGTCCCCGTCGCGAAGCCGTAGGCTACCGCCGCCAGGAGGGCCCGGGGTGGCCCGGCCGCCCGTCTCGCCAGGAGGTAGAAGAGGCCGACCGACAGCGCCGCCAGCAGCGACGCCGCGAGCTTCTCCATGCGCAGCGAGGTGTTCTGCAGGCGCCACGGCTCCCAGCCCCGCCAGGCGAGGTAAGCCGCCGCCGGGGCATAGAGCGGCGCGACCAGGACCGGCGTGACGATCGGGTAGGTCCCGTAGAGGTGACCCGCCGGCGAGCGGTGGAGCCAGTACGCCTCGTGGTACGGCTTGCCGGGCGGCACCGCGGAAGCGAGCCCGGCCACGGAATCCAGATTGACACTCCCTGCCCGCCACAGGGAAAAAGGCAGCAGGCGCGCCGGCACCGTGTCGCCGTCCTGGATGACGCGGAAGTTGAGGTTGTAGATGACCAGCGCGGCCAGCACGAGCAACAACGCCGTGCGCCGGTCAGCGTGCGAGCGCGAGGAGGCCGGGGGCCGGCTCATCGTGGAGCTCGTGCCGGGCCGGGCCTCGCTGCCCGCGGCGAAATACGATCGTGCGCCGCAGCACCTGTCGCGTCGGTCTCCACCTCGGGGTTCGGCACCACCCCCAGATCGGCATAGACCTTGCCCAGCGCGGCGGCGAAGGCGCCTGCCGAGAAACGCTCCTCGAAGCGGCGGCGAGCGCCGGCGGCGAGCCGGCGGCGCAGGTCCGGATCGCCAAGCAGGCGCGCCAGGGCGCCCGCCAGAGCTCCTGCGTCTCCGGGCTCGACCAGCAAGGCGCTGGCGCCGTCAGTCACGTCCTCCGGGATGCCGTCGACACGCGACGCGACGACGGCGCAGCTGGCCTGGAGCGCCTCGAGCAACGCCAGCGAGCCGCTCTGCTCGGAGCGCGACGGCAGCACGAAGACGTCCGCCCGCTCGAGGTAGGGGTACGGGTCGGGCACCTCGCCCGGCAGCTCGACCTGGCCGCCAAGGCCCAGCTTGCGGACCAGGGCCCGCTCTTCCCCGAGCTGCCTGCCGCCTCCGACCAGGGAGGCGCGATAGGGCACGCCCGCCCGGCGCAGCGCCGCGAGAGCGGCGAGCAGGACGTGACCTCCCTTGCGCGGCTCGTGGCGGCCGACCGCGACGATGAGCGGCACTCGCTCGTCCACGCCCCGCGCGGCAGGAGCAGCGGCGGGCGCCGCCGGTGGCTCGCGCACGAAGGCCGCTTCGGCGGCGTACGTGAGCTTCACGCAGCACGCGGCGGCGCCGTACCTCGCCGCGACGAGGCGTCGGACCGACTCGTAGTTGACCAGCACGCGCCGGGACTCGCAGTAGGCGCGCCGCTCCCAACGCTCGACGGCCAGGCGGATCCACAGGTAATCGGCCCGGCAGCGCAGCCGCGTGCGCCAGCCATAGCCACCGAGGCTGCACAGGATGGCGCGCGACTCGGCCGCATAGGTCGTGTAGGAGCTGACGATCGGGATCGCCTCGCACTCCGGGGCCGAGGAGCGCAGCCGCTCGCAGGCCAGCACCCCGGCATACCCCCAGACGCCGAAGCCGTGGACCAGGAGCGGCCCGCGACGGCCGGCCGCGAAGCGCGCGATCGCCGCCGCCAGGCGCGGCGCATGCAATCCGGCGAGGAGCTGGCGCACCGGGCGCACCGGCGCGACGCTGCGGTGAACGATCCCGTAGTCGGTCTCGACGGTCGCCTGCCCGCGGCCGGCGCAGAAGAGATGCGGCGTGAAGCCCAGGCGGAGGACCGCCCGGGCGTGGGCGCGGACGTAGCTGGAGTGGCCGCCACCCAGCTCCTCGAGCGGATCGCGGCCCGCCACCAGCACGACGTCGCGGCTCCCGCTCATGCCCCGGCGGCGGCGCAGCTGCTGCGCGCCACCTCGCCCGCCACGAGGTCGACCTCGCCCTCCGTGAGCGTTGGACCGGAGGGCAGGTACAGCCCCTTGCGGCAGAGCTCCTCGGCGACCGGATAGCTCTCGCCGCGATGGCGCCGGAAGTAGATCGGCTGGAGGTGTACGGGAATGAAGAAGGTGCGTGTCTCGATCCCGCGCCCCGCCAGGCGGTGGCGCAGGTCGTCGCGCGAGCAGCCGAACTCGTCCTCGACCAGCAGCGCGTACATCCAGAAGACGTTGACGACCTCCGGGCGCTCGCCGGGCAGGGTGAGGCCGGGCACCGCGGCGAGGCGCCGGCGGTAGCGCTCGGCGTTGCGGCGGCGCGCCGCAACCAGGCGCGGCAGGCGCTCGGTCTGCGCCAACCCCACCGCGGCCTGCAGATTGCCCATCCGATAGTTGAACCCGAGATACCCGTGCCAGAAGTGGCGATCTGCCGAGAACGCATGATCGCGCAGCCGCCGCGCGGTGCGGGCGAGGCGCTCGTCGTTGGTGGTCACCATCCCGCCTTCGCCGGTCGTGACGATCTTGTTGCCGTAGAACGAGAAGACCGCCGCGTCGCCGAGGCTTCCCACCGGCGCGCCGCGATAGGCGGCACCGTGCGCTTCTGCCGCGTCCTCGAGCAGGGCGACCCCGTGGCGGGCGGCGATCTCGCGCAGCGGCGCCATGTCCGCCGGGTGCCCGTAGGTGTGCACAGCGACGATCGCCCGGGTGCGCGGAGTGATCTTCGCCTCGACCTGCGCCACGTCGAGGTTCCAACTCCCGGCCAGGGCATCCACCAGCACCACGCGGGCGCCGGTATAGGTCACCGCGTTGGCGGTGGCGATCATGGTGAAGGTCGGCACGATGACCTCGTCGTCCGGGCCGATCCCCAGCGCCGCCAGGGCGAGGTGCAGGGCAGCGGTGCCGCTGGCGCAGGCAACGCCATGCGCGCAGCCGGCGGCGGCGGCGAAGCGCTCTTCGAAGGCGCCCACGAAGCGACCCGCCGACGAGATCCAATTGGTTTCGATGCACTCGGTGAGGTAGCGCAGCTCGTTGCCGTCGAGCAGCGTGTCGCAGACCCGGAGTAGGCGTCTGCCCGCGCCGCCGGCGCCCAAGTCGGCCCTTTCCCCGCCCACGTCCAGGTCGCCGTCGCCGTCGGGCGGCAGGGTCAGCTCTGGCTCAGGACCGGGAAGGAGCCGCCACAGGGGCCCCATCTCCTCTTCGCTCAGCTGCAGCTCCTCGAGCGTGGCGCGGATCATGCCGCCTCTGTCCCCAGGCCGCCGGCCGCCAGCAGCGGTGCCGCGACGTAGCCCGCGAGCCGTTCGCTGCGTTCGAGGATGCCGGCGTGGTCGTCCGCGGCGGCGCCAGGGAAATGCTCGGCGAAGACCGCCGCCACCGGCCCGGCGATCCAGGGTTCCAGCCCGCACAGGAAGCCGGCGCGATAGCCGGGAGCCGGCGTCACGCCAGTTGAAGCGACCCGCCACCGCAAGCGGGTGTACGCCGCCAGGGCACGCCAGGCGTCCGGCCGCAGGAGCCGCCGCGGGCCGCCGCGGGCGAGGGCCGCCAGCACGCGGCTGGCGGGCGTCGCGGCCAGGGAGCGCACCACCTGGGCGTGCAGCCGCGCCGCCACCATGGCGGCCGGCAGGGCGTCGCTCGTGCACCGGCGCGGCTGCCAACCCGACTGGGCGAGAAGCAGGGGCTCCAGGTCGATCCCCATGCGCTCGGGGCTCGCTCCCAGGGCGAGCACCGAAAGCGCGACGCGCAGGCACTGGCCGCATCGGCTGCATGCCGCCTGCTCCGGCCCGACTCGCCAGCAGGAGTACTGGAGATCGCAGAGGTCGGTATAGCGGGTCCACAGGAGCTGCTGGACCTGCTCGCTGTGCAAGGCGCTGATCAGCGAGCCGTAGCGCATTCCGAGCGGGGCGAGCAGCGACTGGATCGCCCGCTGGCTCGCGCGAGAGTACATACAGTGCGGGTGCTGGACGATGCGGCCGCCCACTTCGACGTTGTCCTGCACCTCCGCCTCGGAGGCGAGGAACAGGTGGGGGACGCCGAGCGCCACGGCGCACACCAGCAGCGCCGCGAGGTAGAGCCACGTGTCGGTGATCTCGTTCACGGCGACGGGATAGCCCACGGTGGGCGGGAAATCGTTCTGCCAGCTTCCCCGCAGGTCGGACTCGACCTCCAGCAGCGT
>DATNKH010000417.1:0-3286 GCA_035603475.1 Thermoanaerobaculia bacterium | reverse complement strand
GCCGCCCTGCGGCGGGTCAAGGATCTGCCGCTGGCCGACCTCCTGGCCGCCTGCCTGGGAGAGATGGAGGAGTTCCTGAGCGGCGCACCGCGCCAGGACGACCTCACCCTGCTGGCGCTCCGCCGCGTAGGCTGAAGACGGCGAGCTGCGGCCCGCCCCTACCGGCTCATCTGCAGCGTGTGGAGCGGCGACCTGGCGATGGCGGCCGGAGCGGGTCGAGCGCCCTTGATCATCAACCAGAGAATCCGGTTGAACACCGCGTCCGGGACACGATCCGGCGCCCCCAGGTCGAGGTCCCGCGACATCCGGGCGGCGGCCGATCGCGGCGCGTTCATCTCGTTCATGTCCACCTGCGGCACGACGGCGGCATAGGGCGCCAGGTCCGGGCTCGCCGCGAACACGTCGGCCAGGGAGCGGCTGAAGTAGTCGTACTTCGACAGGTGTCCCAGCCCCAGCACGTCCTCGATCGCCGCCACCACGTCGGTGGTGTTGGCGAAGCGGTGAATCAAGCCTGGACGGCTGTAGGCGGAGATGGTGAGCAGCACCGAGCGGTGGGAATCGACGTGATCCGGTCCCGCCTGCGAGTCGTCCTCCAGCACGAAGATCACCGTGTCCTTCCAGAAGGGCGAGCGTGACAGCGCCTCCACGATCCTGCCCAGCGCGAGGTCGTTGTCGGCCATGAAGGCGCGCGGCGTGCGGAAGCCGGCGCGGCCTCCCGCCGTGTGGTCGCCGCCCAGGTGCATGACCTCGAGCGCGGGCATCGCGCCGTCTCTGGCGAAGCGATCCAGCTCGGCGATCCAGGCCTCGGCCCGCGACTGGTCGGTAACGTGCAGGTCGAACGGCGCGTAGGCCGCGCTGACGTCGGCCGCGAGCTCCGCCTGGGTCACCGGCCATCCCTCGGGCGTCTTGACCATCTCGCCGTAGTCGCGGAAGGCGATCCCCTTCCGCTTCGCCAGCGTCCACAGGAACCCGGCGGCGGGTTCGCCGCTGGCCTCGCCGTCGACGGATTCGCGCTTGCCGGCGTAGCTCGACGGGATCGTCTTCTCGCCGTAGTCGGTCACGTAGGCGGCGGTGGACCACACGTGACCCTGCGAGCTCACCTCGGCGTTGGTGAAGAAGCGATCGAAGAGCCCGAAGCGGAGAGCGAGAGCATGATGGTTCGGCGACACCTCCCGGCCGAAGTAGACCAGCGACGGATCGCCGTCGCCTTCCCGCAAGTCACCCAGCACCTGGTCGTAGGTGCGATTCTCCTTGATGATGTAGACCACGTGCTTGAAGGGTGGATAGCGGCTGGCCGGGTGCGTCCGGTTCCAGCCGTTGGCCGCGGCGACCCGCCGCGTGTAGCCTGCCAGGACCGCGGGCGCCGGCGGCAGCGGAACGAGGCGCAGGGTGCCGTCGAGCTGTCCCAGGTCGTATCCCAGCGGCCGCGCGATCCCCTCTCCCGGGATCGGACCGTCGGGGTTGGCGCGGCTGCCGTGTCCCTTCCCGGAGAGCACGAGCAGCTGGCCGGCGCTGCTCAGCACTGCGGTCGGATACCAGTCCGTCGGGATGCGCCCCGCCAGGCGCTCCGGCCGCGAGGCGCCGCCCGGGCCGGCGCGCGCGGCCTCGAGGTCGAAGACGGCGACGGCGTTGTTGTCGGCCTCGGCGACGAAGAGCCGCGAGCCATCCGCCGACAGCGCCAGGGCGTTCGGAGTGCTTCCCGCCGCGGGGCTGCGCGGCGGCGCATCGCTCAAGGTGCGCAAGATTCGTCGCCGGCGCGTATCGACGACGGCGATCTGGTCGGTCGAGCCGAGGGCGACGAACAGGCGGGAGCCGGAGGAGCTCGCCAGGAGCGCCGATGGATGGCGGCCGACGTGCAGCCTGCCGCCATACGCCAGGGTCCCGTCGGCGAGCACGCGGAACGTCGAGAGAGAGTCGCCTCCCCACGCCGAGACGTAGACCTGGCCGTCGGAGGCAACCTCCACCGCCAACGGATAGCGATCGGTCGGGAAGCGCTGGACGACCTGCGCTGTCGTGAGATCGACCACTGCCAGGCTGTCGGCGACGTTCTCCGCGACGTAGAGGAAATGCCCGCGCGGTGACGTGGCGACGCCGGCGGGATAGCGGCTGCCGGTCTTGCCGGGCTCCTTCTTCGCCAGCGCGATGCGGCGCTCGAGCTCGGCCGCGCCGTGCGACCAGCGATAGCAGTAGATCGAGTCCTCGTTGCCGCCCGAGACGTAGAGCTCGCTCCCGTCGCGCGCGAACGCGAGACCGTAGAACGCGGCTTCCTGCTGCAGGGTTTGAGTGACCCGCCGCGACGCCAGGTCGACGACCTGCAGTCCTTGCTCGCGCCAGCCGCTCAGCACCACGGCTGCCTGCCGCCCGCCCGGTGCGAGCGCCATGCCGAGCGGCATGCTCCCGAGCTTCACGGCGTCTCCCGTGGGGTCGAGCCGCAGGCCGGTCGGGAGATGAGCGGCGGGCGGCGACGACTCCGGGGAGGCAGTCGGGGTCCGATGCCGGGCGCGGCTGGCCGGCGCCGCGGCTTGCGCGGCCGCGGCCAGCGCCAGCAGCCAGGGAACGAGGAGGCGGGCCGGTCGACGGCGCACGAGCGCGAGGCGGCTCATCGCTGCCATTCTCACCCCTTTCCCCGGCGCCGAGGAGATCCAGTTACCCAGTTACGGATAAGGCCACTTGCCGTCATTCACCCAGCAAGTCGAAGCAGACCTCGGGCCGCAGCCGCGGCACCAGCGGCTCGGCGACGCGCGCGAGGTGCAGCAGGACGTGCTCGCTCCACGGGCCCCCGATGGCCTGCATCCCGACCGGCAGCCCAGCCGCGTAGCCGGCGGGAAAGGTGATCGCCGGCAGGCCCGTGAGGTTCGCGGGGAAGGCGAAGCGTATGAGGGCGAGCAGGGTGGTGAGGTCCGATTCGCCGTCCGGCAGCACGTCGGCGCGGATCGGGGGAGCGGTCACTCCCGTGGTCGGAGAGAGCACGGCGTCCACCATGTCCAGGGTGCGCCGGAACGTCGCCATGATTCGCGTCCGGACGCGTTGCGCCTTGACGTAGTCGCTCGCCGTGAGCGAACGCCCGAGGGCCAGGTTGGTGCGGACGTCGAGGCCGAAGTCGCGCCGGTGCTCGCGGTCGTGCGCCGCCATCGCCGCGGTCATCTCGCCCGCGACCAGGACGAGGTGGGCGAGCGCGGCGGCAGCGAGCCCGGGCAGCTCGACCTCGACGACGCGCGCGCCGCGTGCGGCCAGCTGGTCGATCAGGCCGCGGCAGACCCCGACGACGGCGGGATCGGCGTCGTCG
>DATNKH010000416.1:0-3904 GCA_035603475.1 Thermoanaerobaculia bacterium | reverse complement strand
ATGCGCGCGACGGAGACATCTTCCTCGAGAACGTGGCGACCGGCGCCGCCCGCCAGCTGACGCGCACCGCCGAGGTCAAGACCGATCCGCGGTTCATGGCCGGCGACGGCCGCGTCTCCTTCCGCGTCAAGGAGATGGTCTTCGTCTACGATCTCCGTTCGGGCCTGATCAGCCAGCCCGCCGACCTCCGCCTGACCAAGGACCCGGCCGAGCAGGAGCCTGCCGACTTCCTGAAGCGCGAGCAGCTGCGCCTGTTCTCGACGCTGCGCGAGGACCGCGACCACAAGCAGGCGGAGCGCGAGCGCGGCGAGGCCGCCCAGCGCGCCGATCCCACCCGCCCGCCGCTCGCCTGGTACCTCGGCGACAAGATCAAGCTCGAAGACGTCTCGCTCTCGCCGAGCGGCGACTGGCTGTTGCTGGTCACCCACCCGAAGGACGCCAAGGAAGGCAAGAAGGGGGTGGTGCCGCGGTTCGTCACCGACAGCGGCTACGTCGACCCGGAAGAGAAGCGTCCGCTGGTCGGCACCGGCAGCGGCGCCGGGCAGGCCCTGATTCTTCTCGACCTGCGCCGCCACCAGCGCCACGACCTCGATCTCGCCGTCCTGCCAGGCATCAAGGACGATCCGCTCAAGGCCCTCCGCGACGCGGCGGCGGCGCGGGCCAAAGCGCTTGCCGAAGAGCGCGCCAAGTCCGCGGGCGCTGAGCCGTCCCTCCCGGCCGCCGCCGACCAGCCAGCCGCCGACAAGCCCGCCACTCCGGCGACACGGGCGGTGGACGTGATGGACATTGCCTGGACGTCCGACGGGCGCCGAGCCGCCATCGAGATCCATGCCGGCGACAACAAGGACCGCTGGATCGCCACTCTCGATCTCGACGGCGCCCGCCTGGTCCCGCGTCATCGCGAGACCGACAGCGCCTGGATCGACTGGGACCACAACACCATCGGCTGGCTGGCCGACGACCGGACCCTCTACTTCGAGTCCGAGGAGAGCGGCTACAACCACTTCTACGCCCTCGACGCCCGCGACGGCCGCATCCGCCAGCTGACCAGCGGCAAGTTCGAGGTCAGCTCCCCCGAGCCGAGCTTCGACGGACGCACGCTCTACTACGTCGCCAACGCCGGCCACCCCGGCAACTACGACGTCTGGCGGGTGGACGGCGGCTCCGGCAGGTCCGAGCAGCTCACCCACCTGGGCGGCCTCACCGGCTTCTGGCCGTCGGTCGACGAGCGCCAGCTGCTCATCGTTCATTCGAGCCTCACCCGCCACGACGAGCTCTACGTCCAGCCGAACCGCCCCGGAGCGGACGCGCGGCGCATCACCGACACCGTCACCCCGGCGTTCCAGGCCCAGCGCTGGACCGTGCCCGAGATCGTGCCGATCCCCTCCTCCCACGGCGCCGGCGTGATCTATTCGCGTGTCTACAGTCCAGCGGAACCCCCTGCCGCTCCCGCCACCGCCGCGGGCGGCGCTCGCGGCGGCAAGCGCCCGGCGGTGGTCTTCATCCACGGCGCCGGCTACCTGCAGGACGCCCATTATGGCTGGTCGTACTACTTCCACGAGTTCATGTTCCACACCTTGCTCACCCGGCGCGGCTGGGTGGTGCTCGACATGGACTATCGCGCCTCCGCCGGCTATGGCCGCGACTGGCGCACCGCCATCTATCGCCAGATGGGCCATCCCGAGCTCGAGGACCTGGCGGACGGCGTCGACTGGCTGGTGCGCAACCGGGACGTCGACCGCGCCCGCATCGGCGTCTACGGCGGCTCGTACGGCGGCTTCCTGACCTTGATGGCGCTGTTCCGCACCCCCGACCTGTTCGTCGCGGGCGCCGCCCTGCGGCCGGTGACCGACTGGTCGGACTACAACCACGACTACACCAGCGCCATCCTCAACACCCCCGAGGTCGATCCCGAGGCCTACGAGCGCAGCTCGCCCATCGAGTTCGCCGCCGGCCTCGTCCGGCCGCTGCTGATCTGTCACGGCATGGTCGACGACAACGTCTTCTTCGCCGACTCCGTGCGCCTGGTGCAGCGGCTGATCGAGCTCGGCAAGACGAGTTTCCAGATCGCGCCCTTCCCCGTCGAGTCCCACTCCTTCAAGCGTCCGAGCAGCTGGCTCGACGAGTACCGCCGCATCGACCGGCTGCTCGCGGCGAACCTGCAATGAGCCGCTCGCCCTCTCCTCGCCCACCGCGCCCACTGCGATCACCGCGCCGGTCCGCCGCGGCCGGAGCTGAGCCGCACCTCCGCCCCGCCCGGCCGGAAGAGGCCGACCAGCTGATCGAGCTCCAGGCGCTGCTGGCCCACGAGACCGAGCGCCTGGAGCTGGACCGCGCCGCCCTCGGGCGCGGCGTGCGCGCGGTCTTCGACGACCCCGGCCTCGGCGAATACTGGGTCGCCGAGCTCGACGGCAAGGTCGCCGCCTGCCTGCTGGTGACCCGCGAGTGGAGCGACTGGCGCAACGGCAGCGTGCTGTGGATCCATGACATCTACGTCGTTCCCGAGAGCCGTGGCCGCGGCATCTACCGCGCCCTCTACGAGCAGCTGCGCCGGCGCGTCGAGGCCACCCCCGACCTCAAGGGCATTCGCCTCTACGTCGACCAGCGCAACCGCCGCGCCCGCGCAGCCTACGAGCGGCTCGGCATGGCCCACGAGCACTACGCGCTCTACGAATGGATGAAGTGATCCGGCGGGCGCGGCGCTTGTAATTCTGTCAGGCCGCGAGCCCGGCGCGCGGCGTTTTCGGCACGGTCCCGGCGCGCGTTCGCGCCCCCGCCCACCGCCTCGCCAGGGCCAAGCCCTGCTCGTTGCGCTGATTTCGGAGGCGCCGCGTTGCTGGCTCGTGGCTTGCAGCCTCGCCTACTGAAAGGTATGGATGTGGTGTTGTGCGCAGCATGAACGCGTCAGTCTTGCGAATCCTGTTCAACGCCGGCCCTCGCCTGCAGGTGGAGGCGGCGGACACCGGCGGAGCCGGTGGCAGGCAGCGCCCGCAGCGTCCCCTGCCGGGGCTCGATCTGACTCTCGCCGAATGGCAATCCGACTCGTTTCCGTTCCGCGACTTCGACCGCTTCGCCGAGACGCTCGCCGCCGACGCACCCGGCGGCGCCTTCGAGATCCGCCTGAGCGGCGAGGCCCACCGGCTGGCTGCGGCGGCGCGGCAGGTCGTCACTCGCTGCCAGCGGCTGGCCGCCCGGCGCAACGCCGCCTCCGCCTGTGATCTCTTCGAGCGGGCGCTCGCCGGCCACCGCCGGCTCCACGATCGCACCCGGCCGCCGGCGGCATCCGTCTACGCCCACGCTCTCGACACCTGGCAGTGGCTGCTGCGCCTCGATCCCGAGGCAAGCCTTGCACCGCAGCTCGCGGCGCTGTTCCACGACGTCGGCCGGCTGGGCGCGGAGGCCGGCACGCCGGGCGGCGCCGGCGCCTGGGTCACCGACGAGCTGCTGGCCGAGCTGGACGTCGACCTGGCGGTGCGGGTGCGCGTCCACCGGCTGATCGGCGGACGACGGCATCCGTCCGCCGCCGCCGACCCGTTCGCGGCCGAGATCGCCCTGCTCGACGATGCCGACGCGCTGTCATTCTTCTCGTTCGAGAGCGCCGCCTACCTCGATGACTTCGGCGCCGAGCAGGCCGCGCGTCAGGTCGCCCACGCCCTGGCCCGCCTGCGCCCGGCCTCGCGCACCCTGCTGACGGCCCTGCGGCTGCGCACCACGGTCGCACGCCTCCTCGAGCGGGAGCTCGGGCGCCGTGCCGCCCCGATTCCGGGCAGCGCCGCTCGCGGCGCGGCCGCTGCCGAGACCGCCGGCGGCCTTGACTCCGGCACTGCCGGTACTGCCGAAATGGCGGGCGCCGGCGGCGCCGGCGCGGCGGGTCCGAGGCGTGGCGCCAAGCCGAGCCGCGCCA
>DATNKH010000415.1:0-17355 GCA_035603475.1 Thermoanaerobaculia bacterium | reverse complement strand
TATTGCTCGCGCGAGTGCCGTTGACTCATCTTCCTTCCACTCATCACGCGGCTCGGCCGCGGCGCGGGCGAACGTCCATAAACGAACGCGCTCGTGATCTACTCCCAACAGGTCCGCGAAGCGGCGGATCGTTCCGTTTGGGTCCAAACGCATTCTCGCCTTGCAATTCAACAGGTGCTGTGTGGCGTCGTATGCAGGGTCACCCACGAATGGCTTTGGATCGATGACAAGCCACGGTTGTCGCTGCGCGCGAAGGACGTTCCCGGCGTGTAGATCGGTGGCCAGCAGCACCTTCGTGGGAGCACTGCGAGCAAGTTCTTCGAGCAGGCGCAGGCCTTCATCGACGAGGCCTTTGTCGGGCCACTGCTCGCCGCAGGCGAGGGTCTCCGCGCTCCAATGAGCGATCAAAGCAGAGAGGGGGCGAAAAGGGTGCGGCGCTGCCGGCGAACGCCACAACCGCTCGAGCAGCCGTGCAATGACGAGATCTTGTTGGGGCTCCGGAAGCGTTCGCAGCGACGTTCCCGGCTCGCAACGCTCCAAGAGCATGGCACCAAGGCCGTCGTCGGCTTCGAGAACCCGCACCGTTGGATCTCCGTCCCAGAAGCGCAAGCCCTGGATCTCGTGCTCGGCCTCCATGTGAGGCATGCCGAGCTTCAGCACCGCCGCGGTCCCATCCGCGCGTGTCACCGGCGCGACCCATGCACAGCCGCCCTCCTCGGAATCGAACGGCACCGCGAGCGAGAGAGACCATCGTTGCTCCAGGTCTCCGAGGGTGGAGTGCAACCGCTCGAGCCATGCCGCGCGCTCGGGCGTCTTTCCGCAATTCGCCGCGAGCTGCGCTGGAACGGGCAATGCCATGCCTTCAATCTTCTGCGATTCCGGATTCTCGCGTCGTCTCGGCTACGAGAGAAGGCGGCCCAGGGGAATTCCATAGAGGTCGTCGCCGAGGCGAAGGGCCTCGGTGCCGTTATAGGCGACGATGCCGGCTCGCACCCCGGGGGTCTTCGCCTTGAGGGCCTTGAGGCCGGCAAGGTCGCGGTCTCCAATCCTGGCGGCGGCCTTGACCTCGATCGCGACGGCACGAGAGCCCTGCGAGATGACGAAGTCAACTTCATGGCGGCCCTGGAGGCTCCAGTAGTCGAGCCGAGCTTGGGGCATGTGCGCGTCGAGGATGCCCGCCAGGTTCTGGTAGACGTAGGTCTCGAGCAACGCCCCTCGCATCGGCTCGTCCGCCTCCGGCGAGAGATCGGTCGCGCCGACGAGGTGGGCGGCAAGTCCCGAGTCGGAGACGAAGATCTTCGGGGACTTCAAGAGCCGCGTCGCTCGGCTCCGGAGGTGCGGCGCAAGGCGGACGATGACGAACGCGACTTCGAGGAGGCCCAGGTAGCGGGAGACTGTGCTGACCGGGACTCGCGCATCGCGGGCGAGCTCGCTCTGGTTCAGGACCTGGCCGGTGCGCAGGGCCGCCAGGCGCATGACGTTGCGGAAGGCGACGAGGTCGGCTACCTGGGAGAGCGCCCGCAGGTCTCTCTCGAGGTAGGTCTGCTCATAGCCCAGGAACCAGAGAGCGCGGTTCGCGACATCCCCCAGGGCCACCGGCGGCAGGCCGCCGGCAAGGATCTCGTCGGCCGAGAGCGGCTCGGCGCCGGCCTCGGCTCCGGAGGAGACGGGCAGCTTCGGCTCGGCGAGGAACCGCACGAGGAAGGGTGGCTCCGCGGTCCGGCCGAGGCGCTCGCGGCGGGTGAACGGATGGAGGGTCAGGTAGAGGGCCCGCCCCGCGAGCGATTCGCTCACTCCGCCGAGGAGTGCCAGGTTGGCGGAGCCGGAGAGGAGGAACCGTCCCGGCTCGCGGCGGCGATCGACCGCGCGCTTGACGGCCAGCAGAAGGCCGGGGCTGCGCTGGACCTCGTCGACGGTTACGGGTTCGTCTCCGGCGATGAGGGCGTCAGGGTCGCGCTCGGCAGCTTCCAACGTCGCGAGGTCGTCGAGCGTCAGGTAGCGCCGTCCGGCGAAGGTCGGGTCGGTGGCGAGCAGCGTCGTCTTGCCGGCCTGACGAAGGCCGGTGACCACCACCACCGGCAGAGTCCCGAGCGCCTCCCGTAATAGGGGCGTGATCTCCCTTGGGCGATAGGCTGTCATAATCAACCATCATATGGTGGTATTCGCCAGGGGGCAAACAGGCCATACTCAGTGCCACCGGGACCACGCCGGCGCGGCACGACCTTTTGGTGATGCTGCGCGACTTCGACGAGCGACGGGCGATCTCAAGTCAATTAATATTTGACTTGAGATCAGAAGAAAATCTCCTAATTGACCATAATCTTCTGCGCCAAGCCCGCGGCAAGAGGTCGAGCCTCAGATCTCGCCTGGCCGCTTGGCGGAATTACAGATGGGGTGTCGGCCAGCCAGGTCCCCCTTTATTCGTCAGGCACCGCTCTCGTCGAGATCGCCGAGGTCGAACGCGCGAGCCAGCGCATCGGCGACGGCCAGGCCTTCGAGCGTCGGGACCAGTCGGCGGCCGGTCTCGGCGAGGAGGCCGCGGGCGGCGAGGTCTTCGATCAGGCTGCGGTTGCGCGCCGCGAGGTCGCAGGCGTGGCGGCGGCGAAAGCCTTCGAGGTCGAGGCCGGCGGCGGTGCGCAAGGAGAGCATCAGCTCTTCGAGGGCGAGCTCGCGCCGGCCGAGGTCCTCGCTCCCGGCGACCGGCAGCTCGCCGGCGGCGAGCTTCGCCTGCCAGGGGCGGAGCTTGCGCTCGTTCCACCAGCGGCGGCGGCCGTCGAAGGAGTGGGCGGAGGGTCCTAGGCCGAGGTAGGGGGTGTGGTCCCAGTACTTCCGGTTGTGGCGCGATTGGTGCTCGGGAACGCGGGCGAAGTTGGAGACCTCGTAGGCGGCATAGCCCTCGGTCGCCAGGAAGGTGTGGGTGAAGCGGAATGCCTCCGCCTGGTCCGGCTCCGGCAGCTCGCGCAGTTCGCCGCGCGCCGCGCGGAAACCGAAGGGCGTTCCCTCGTGGATCGTCAACTGGTAACACGAGAGATGCTGCGGTCCGAGCGCCACCGCCTGCTCGAGGTCGCGCCGCCAGCGCGCTGGCTCGGCCTGGCGGTCCGGCTGCCGTGGGCCGCTCTCGCCGGCGCCACCGGCGGCGCCGGCGCCGGCGCCGTAGATCAGGTCGACCGACACGACAGGGAACCCGGCGCCGAGGGCCAGCTCCACCGCGTGGCGTGCCTGGGCGGGGGTGTGCCGGCGCCCCAGGAAGCGGAGGGTGCCGGCGTCGAAGGACTGGATGCCGAGGGAGAGCATCGCGATCCCCAGCTCACGCCAGCGGCCGACGCTCTCGGCGTTGACGTCCTCCGGGTTGGCCTCGAGGGCGATCCAGGCGTCCGGGGCGACGGGCAGGGTGGCGCGCGCCGCGGCGAGGAGGCGCGCAAGTTGCGCCGGCGCCAGCGCGGAGGGAGTGCCGCCGCCGAAGTAGACGGTGTCGATCGTCCGCCAGCGCTCGGCGTCCGGGCGCCAGGCCGCGATCTCGGCCTCCAGGCTGTCCACGAACTCCGCCCGCCGCCGCGGCCCTCCCGTCAACACCGCGAAGTCGCAGTACGGGCAGATCGCCGAGCAGAACGGCACGTGGAGATAGAGGCCCGGCGCCATCGGCGGTCTCGGATCGGTGTGCCGTGCGCTCCGCGCCGTCAGTGGACGACGGGCGGCGCGTAGTAGTCGCCGCTGCCCGGCGGCTCGACTCCCATGCCCATCAGCGTCAGCAGGAGCTGCTGCCGCTGGTGCGGCCCCTCCGCCTCGAGCAGCAGTTGCTTCTCCGCCGGCGGGAAGGGGAGCGCCACCGCCAGGCCGTTGAGCAGCGCGACGCCGGTCAGCGCGGCGAGGACGTCGAAGTCGAAGCAGAGCCCCTGCTGCTGTCCGAAAGCGCGCAGCGCCCTCAGCACCGGCGCGGGATCGAGGTCGAGGGCCGGCTCGCCGAGATCGGCGGCGAACTCCGAGTAATCGGCGGCCACCCGCCGGTAGCCGTGCCGCAGAGTCAGCTCGCGCCGCACGCGGAAGCGGCTGACGCCCTTGAGCAGGATGAGGTAGCGCCCGTCCGGCTGCGCCTCGCAGCGCTCGATGCGGCCGGCGCAGCCGACGGTGTAGAGCTCGGGGTTGGTGGGCGGCGCGTCGAGAGCCGGCCAGTTGTCCTGCTGCGGCACGCGCGGCTGGATCATGCCGATCCAGCTCGGGAGGCGACGATCGCCCGGGCCTCCGGCGGGCTCAGGGTGACGATGGCCGGCGTCGCCGGGGTCGGCGTCGCCGTGCCGCCCGCGCCGCTGCCGCTCGGGCCGCTTGCCGATGGTGTCCTCGACGAGGTTTCGGTAGCGCGGCTCGAAGACGTTGAGCGGCAGCCAGTTCCCTGGCAGGAGCAGCGATCCGGTCAAGGGGAAGACGGGGAGCGCCGCGGGCAGGAGGTCAGCCGATGCTGCTGCCGATGCAGCCATCAATCGATGTCCGACTTGAGCACCGCCATGAAAGCCGCCTGCGGCACCTCGACCGCTCCCACCATCTTCATGCGCTTCTTGCCTTCCTTCTGCTTCTCGAGGAGCTTGCGCTTGCGGGTGATGTCGCCGCCGTAGCACTTCGCGGTGACGTCCTTGCGGTAAGGGTTGATCGTCGAGCGGGCGATGATCGTGCCGCCGATCGCGCCCTGGATGGCGATCTTGAAGTTCTGGCGCGGGATGGTCTCGGCCAGCCGTTCGCAGTAGTGCAGGGCGCGCGGCCGGGCCTTGTCGCGATGCACCAGCTGCGACAGCGCGTCGAGCTTCTCGCCGTTGACCAGGATGTCGACTTTCACCAGGTCGGTCTCGCGGTAGTCGAGGATCTCGTAGTCGAAGGAGCCATAGCCCTGGGTGATGGTCTTCAGGCGGTCGTAGAAGTCGAACAGCACTTCGGCGAGCGGCAGCTCGGAGGTCACCTGCAGGCGTCCCACCGCCAGGTACTCGAACGTCGTGCCGCTGCCGCGGCGCTCGCGGCAGAGCTCCATCACCGCCCCCAGGTAGCGCTCCGGCACCATGATCGCCGCCTTGATGAAGGGCTCGCGCACGCGGTCGATGGTGCCGGGGTCGGGGAACAGGCTGGGGTTGTCGATGTGCAGCAGCTCGCCGTTGCTCAGCACGACCTCGTACCGCACCGAGGGCGCCGACAGCAGGAGCGACAGGCCGTGCTCGCGCTCGAGGCGCTCCTGCACGACCTCCAGGTGGAGCAGGCCGAGGAAGCCGCAGCGGAAGCCGAAGCCGAGCGCGGTCGAGGAGTCCTTCTGATAGGTGAGGGCGGCGTCGTTGAGCTTCAGCTTCTCGAGCGCCTTGGCCAGGTCCTCGTACTCGTCGGTGGCGATCGGATAGATCGACGAGAACACCACCGGCTTGGCTTCCTTGTATCCCGGCAGCGGCGCCGCGGCAGGGCGCTCGGGGTCGGTGATGGTGTCGCCGATGGCGACCTCGGAGAGCGTCTTGATGCCGGCGATGACGTAGCCGACGTCGCCGGCGGAGAGCTGCTCGGTGCGGACGCGCTTGAGCCGCAGCAGGCCCACCTCTTCGACCTGGTGCTCCTTGGACGAATGCATGAGGCGCATGCGCTGGCCGGGGCGCAGCGTGCCCTCCTTGATCCGGCAGAGCAGCACGGCGCCGCGGTAGACGTCGTACTGGGCGTCGAAGATCAGCGCCCGCAGCGGTGCGTCGGGGTCGCCCGCGGGCGCCGGCAGCTTGTGGACGATGGCCTCGAGCACGTCGTCGATGCCGGTCCCCAGCTTGGCGGAGCAGAGCACGGCCTCGAAGGGGTCGAGCCCGAGGTCGGAGTCGATCTCCTCGCGCACCCGCTCGACGTCGGCCGACGGCAGGTCGATCTTGTTGATCACCGGCACGATCTCGAGGTCGAGCTCGAGCGCCAGGTAGAGGTTGGCGACCGTCTGCGCCTCGACGCCCTGGGAGGCGTCGACCAGCAGCAGGGCGCCCTCGCACGACATCAGGGAGCGCCGCACCTCGTGCGAGAAGTCGACGTGGCCCGGGGTGTCGATGAGGTTGAGGTGGATCTCGGCGCCGTCGCGGGCGGTGTAGAGCAGCGACACGGTGTTGCTCTTGATGGTGATGCCGCGCTCGCGCTCGATGTCCATCGAGTCGAGGATCTGGTCGCGGAACTCGCGATCCTCGACCGCGCCGCAGCGCTGGATCAAGCGGTCGGCCAGGGTGGACTTGCCATGGTCGATGTGGGCGATGATGCAGAAGTTCCGGATGTTCTCCAAGCCAGGGCTCCCGGGGGTAGTGTCCTAACTCGATTGCCCTTGCCTCCCTCTGCCTCCTTTGGGCGAGGGGCGGAGGAGGCTAGGGACCGATGACTTTGGCCCCTCGCCCAAAGGAGGCAGAGGGAGGCAAGGGCAATCCAGGACACTACCCTCCCGCGCGGCGGCCGCGCAGGCCGATCCTACAACGTGCCGTCAGAGCTTCAGGACCATCTTCACCATGTCGTGCTGGTTGCCGTCGGGGTCGGTGCCGTAGCCGGGGACGAGGTAGCGGTCGAAGCCGAGGCCGGTCAGGGTCTGCACGGCGTCCGCCTCGAAGTCGGCGACGAGCATGCAGGTCAGGTGGCGCAGGCCGTCGTGCTGGGCCATGCGGATGAAGTCGTTGACCAGGATCGTGCCGAGGCCGAGGCCGCGATACTTCGGGTCCATGAGCCACTTGATCCTCCCCACCAGGCGCAGGGGGCTGCCTTCGCGCCGGTGCAGAGTCGCGTCGGCGACGATGCGCTGGCCGTCGGTGGCGATCAGCGGCAGCACCTTGTCGTAGTCGAGCTCCCGGCCCCATTGCTCGACCAGCGAGCGGCTGTCGATCCGGTCCCAGGCGAAGCGGCGCACCTCCTCGGGGAGGCGCTGGAAGAAGGCGTAGAGCGCCGCGGTGTCCGAGGAGGTGAAGGGCCGGATCAAGAGTCGGCTGCCG
The DNA here is from genome assembly GCA_035603475.1 of Thermoanaerobaculia bacterium. Taxonomy (GTDB): domain Bacteria; phylum Acidobacteriota; class Thermoanaerobaculia; order Multivoradales; family UBA5704; genus JASLEW01. The sequence continues at coordinate 10,396 of DATNKH010000415.1, read as the reverse complement.
TCGCGAAGCACGGCTTCTTGCGGGAACCGGTCGCGCATGCGCGGAACCTCCGGGGTCGGGACGGGCAGGGTCGAGATCGACGCGCCCGCAGCGTAACACAGGGGGGGTCGGCCCGGACTTTGCTTGTACATGGGCGGACGGAGACGCGAGGATCTCGCCGGGCCCGCGCCGCTCCGGCCGGGCCCGGGAGGCACCGCGACAAGGAGACTGACATGACGACGAGACGCAGCCTGGCTTTCGTGTCCGTGCTGGCCCTGGTGATCATCGGGATGGCCCCCGCGCGGGCCGAGGCCAAGACCAAGTGCGACATGACCTTCTCCATCAAGGAGTGGGCGGCCTTCTACAAGCACGCCAAGGGTACGGGGACGATCACCTGCTCGAACGGCCAGCGGGCGCACGTGGCGATCACTTCCACGGGCGGCGGGCTGACCGCCGGCAAGTTCAAGATCGAGGGCCACGGCGAGTTCTCCGAGGTCGACGACGTCCACGAGCTGTTCGGCGGCTACGTCTCGGCCGAGGCCAACGCCGGGGTCGTCAAGTCCGGCGCGGCGACGGTCGTCACCAAGGGCGACATCACGCTGGGCCTCTCGGGTAAAGGCGAAGGCTGGGACGTCGGAATCAGCTTCGGGAAGCTCACCCTCACCCACATCAAGTAGGAGCTCCCGCCGCCGAGCGGCCGCGCCCACCCCGCGGGCCGCGCGCAGGTGCCTGACCCGACCCACCACCGTGGCGGGAGGGCGGTACACTTGCCAACCATGAGCGATCGCGTGTGGGAGGAGCTCTCCCGGACGCTGCGTAGCAGTGCGCCCTATCGCGCCCTGCTGCGGGGCCGCGCCGAGGTGGTGCGTCTGCCGGTGCCGGCGGCGGCGTGGGTGGGCAGCCTGCTGGCGCGGGACCTCCGGCGGCCGCTGGTGGCGGTGGTGCCGCGCGAGGCCGACGCGCTGACCTGGCTGGAAGCGGCGCGGTTGTTCTCCTGCGGCCCCGGCGCGGCCGGGGCAGCTGGTGGCGGCGGGGAAGGCGACGCCGGCGAGCAGGCGGCGGTCTATTTCCCGTCGCCTTCGCTGACTCCCTACCAGGAGACCGAGGTGTCGCTACAGGTGCGGGCGCAGGAGTCGGTGGCGCTCGACGGCGTGTGCTCCGGGGTCGCCGCCACCGTCGTGACCACGCCGCGGGCGCTCTTCCGGCGGCTGCCGCGGCCGGAGGCGTTCGCCGCTGCGGTGCTCACCCTGCGGACCGGCGAGGACCATCCCCTGGAACGGCTCACCGCCCACCTCGCGCGGCACGGCTTCCGGCGCACCGACCTGGTCTACGAGGTGGGCGACTACGCGGTGCGCGGCGGCATCCTGGACTTCTTCCCTCCCGGCGAGGAGGCGCCGATCCGGGTCGATCTGTTCGGCGACACCGTGGAGTCGATCCGCTGGTTCGACCCGCAGTCGCAGCGGTCGGAGGACACCCTGCACGCGGTGCGCGTGCTGCCGCTCTATCTCTTCCCCGGCGGCGCCCCGGAGGCGCGGCGGCTGGCCGACCTGCTGCTGGCGCAGGACCCCGATCTCGGGCCCGAAGGAGCGCAGCTGCTCGAGAGCTTGCGCGGCACGGGATCGTTCCCGGGATGGGAGAACTACCTGCCGCTGCTGGCCGACAGCGTGTCGCTGCTCGAGGCGATCGCGGACCCGCTGGTGTTCGCGGTGGATCCGCCGGCGCTCGACGCCGAGGCCGAGCATCACGCCACGCGGCTCGAGGCCGACTTCGCGTCGCGCCGCGATGCCGGCCGCCTGGCGGCGCCGCCGGCGGCCCTCGAGCAGCCGGTGGCCGCGGTGCGGGCGGCGCTGGCGGCGGCGCACCTGGTGCTCAGCGACTACCAGGGAGCGCCGCGGCTGCCGGCAAGCGGCGCGAGCGGTGCGGGCGGCGACGGCGGCGGCCTGAAGGCGGCGGCGGCCGCGGCCGAGCTGCCGCCCGTGGATTTCCACGCCGCGCTGACCGACCTCTTCCACGGCCAGCTGCCGCGTTTCCCGCAGGAGGTCGCGACGGCGCGGGCGCGCGGCGAGCGCTGCCTGGTGGTGGTGCCGACCGTGCACCGCCGGCGCACCGAGGAGCTGCTGGAGGGGCGCGAGGTGCCGCTCGGCCGCGGCGGCGTCGAGCTGGTCGCGGGCGAGCTCAACCGCGGCTTCCGGCTGCCGGCCGCCGGCGTCGCGCTCTACGGCGAGCAGCAGCTGCTGCCGCAGGCCAAGCCGCAGCGGCGGCCGTCGCGGGCGCGCTACGGCCCCTTCCTGGCCAGCCTGCGCGACCTCAAGGTGGGCGATTACGTCGTGCACGCCGACCACGGCATCGGCCAGTTCGTGGCGCTGCGCTCGGTGGGACGGGACGGCGACGGCTCTGCACCGCTGCCGCCGGTGCTGCGCGGGCTGTCGCCTGGGTCGCCCCGGTCGCCTGGGTCGCCCGGGCCGCCCGGGTTGTCTGGGGCAGGGGGTGCGCCGGCTGGCCGCGGCGCCGCGGGAGGCGCGAGCGGTCCCGGCGGCGTGGGAGGCGGCTCGGGCTCGCCCGGCGCCGGCGGCGAGACCGAAGTGATGGAGATCACCTATGCCGCCGGCAAGCGGCTCCTGCTGCCGCTCAGCCGCCTCGACATGGTGCAGAAGTACAGCGGCATCGAGGGCGTCGCACCGCGCCTCGATCAGCTCGGCGGCACCTCGTGGAACCGCACCAAGAGCAAGGTCAAGGGCAGCATGCGCGACATGGCGGCCGAGCTGCTCAAGCTCTACGCCGAGCGGCAGCTCGCCAAGGCGCCGGCGATGCCGCCCGACTCGGACTTCCAGCGCCAGTTCGAGGCCGCCTTCGCCTACGAGGAGAGTCCCGACCAGGTCGAGGCGATCGCGATGATCAAGGAGGACCTGCAGCGCGACCGCCCGATGGACCGCCTGCTGTGCGGCGACGTCGGCTACGGCAAGACCGAGGTGGCGATGCGGGCGGCGTTCAAGGTGGTCGACGGCGGCGGCCAGGTGGCGGTGCTCGCGCCCACCACCATCCTCGCCGACCAGCACCTCGAGACCTTCCGCCGCCGCTTCGCCGGCTTCCCGCTGTCGATCGAGATGATCTCGCGCTTCCGCTCGCCGCAGGAGGTGCGAGAGCTGCGCAAGCGCCTCGCCGCGGGCCAGCTGGACATCCTCATCGGCACCCACCGGCTGCTGTCCAAGGACATCCACATCCCGAAGCTGGCGCTGCTCATCGTGGACGAGGAGCAGCGCTTCGGCGTCGCCCAGAAGGAGCGTCTCAAGCAGCTCAAGAAGGACGTCCACGTGCTCGCCATGTCGGCGACGCCGGTGCCGCGCACGCTGCAGCTGTCGCTGGCCGGGGTGCGCGACATGTCGGTGATCGAGACGCCGCCGAAGGACCGCATGGCGGTGGAGACCGCCATCCTGCCCTGGAACGCGGAGGTGGTGCGGGAGGCGATCGAGTTCGAGATCGAGCGCGGCGGCCAGGTCTATTACGTCTACAACCGCGTCGAATCGATCGAGAAGGTGCTCACCATGCTGCGGGAGATCGTGCCCGGCCTGCGCATCACCGTGGGCCACGGCCAGCTCGACGAGGCCGAGCTGTCGCGCCGCATGCATGCCTTCACCAACCGCGAGTACGACCTGCTGCTGGCCACGACCATCATCGAGAACGGCATCGACATCCCGAACGTCAACACCATGATCGTGCATCGCGCCGACCGCTTCGGCCTGGCGCAGCTCTACCAGCTGCGCGGCCGGGTCGGGCGCAGCAACCAGCTGGCCTACTGCTACCTGCTGGTGCCGGCCGACCTCGTGCTCTCGGAGCCGGCGCGCAAGCGGCTCGGCGCCATCCGCGAGTTCACCGATCTCGGCGCGGGGTTCCGCATCGCCGCGCGCGACCTCGAGATCCGCGGCGCCGGCAACCTGCTGGGCGGCGAGCAGAGCGGCCACATCGCCGCGGTCGGCATCGAGACCTACTTGAAGCTGCTCGAGGAGACGGTGCGCGAGCTGCGCGGCGAGAGCGTCGTCGAGGGACCGTCGGTGGCGATCGACCTGCCGGTGCCGATGTCCATCCCGCAGGACTACGTCGCCGACGCCAACCTGCGCATGGAGCTCTACCAGAAGATCGCCGCGTTCGAGAGCTCGGAGCGGGAGCTGCTGGCGGAGCTCGCCGACCGCTTCGGGCCGCCGCCGCCGGCGGTGCGCACGCTGGTGGAAGTGGCGGCGCTCAAGCGGCTGGCCGAGTCGCTGCGCGTGCAGTCGGTCTCCGCCAAGGGCCACGAGCTGGTCATCCGCTTGCGCCGCGATGCGCGCATCGACGTCGCCAAGCTCATCGACCTGGTGTCGAGGACCACGGGCGCCAGCTTCAGCCCTACCGGCGTCTTGACCCTGACCGGCGCCGGCGCGGCCCAGATGCTGTCCGCCGCCAGGGTTACCTTGGAGGAGCTGGCGCAATGAGGGGGATACCGGGCCACGGGATTCCATGGCCGGCGATGGCCGTGCTTTCAGCGGTAGCGGTAGGTTGCAGCCACCGGCAAGCCCCCCCTCCATCCGATGTAGCCGCCGCCGTGGGCGGTTCTCAGATCCCGTATCAGGAGTTTCAGCTCTACCTTTCCTCCACCCTCGGCGACGCCGAGACCGGTGCCTCCAGCGCCGTCCTGAGCCAGCTGCTCGATCAGTATCTCGAGGAGCGGCTGATGCTGCGCCTGGCGGTCGATCGCGGCCTGGTGCCCGCCGGCAGCGCGCCGCGGCAGGCGATCGACGCCCTGCTGCGGCAGGCCGCCGGGGCGCCGCCGAGCGCGGCGGAGATCGCCGAGTACTATCGCCGCCACCGCCAGGACTTCGCGCGGCCCGAGCGCGTGCGCTTGCGGCAGATCCTCACCGAGGACCGGCGGACGGCGGAGCGGGCGGTGGGCGCGATCCAGAGCGGCGAGGATTTCGCAGCGGTGGCCCGGCGGCTGTCGCGTGCCGATGCCGCCACGGGCGGCGGCTACCAGGGCGAGCTGGCGCGCTCCGACCTGCCGCCGGCCTTCGTCGACGTCATCTTCGCCTTGCAGCCCGGCGAGGTCAGCCGGGTGATGCCCGCCGACTACGGCTTCCACATCTTCCAGGTGCTCGAGCGGCTGCCGGCGGCGGTGGCGCCGCTCGAGGCCGCCGGCGCCGAGATCGCCGCCCGGCTGCGCCGTGAGCGCGCCGACCGCGCCCGGGCCTCGCTGGTGCAGCAGGCGCGAGCCCGTTACAATGCCCGGGTGTATGAGCGCAATCTTCCCTTCGAGTACGAGGGCTCCTATGGCGAGAATCACCCGCACCGATCCACTCCCGCGAGCGCCGCAAGCGCCCCCGATGGCCGTTGACCTGATCCCGATCCGGATCCCGATCGCGATCCCGCGCCGAGCGCCGCGCCGGTTCGTGCTCGGAGCGCTGGCGCGCCCCTCGGCGATCGTCGCGCTCGTCGCGAACGTCGCGAACGTCTCGATCCTGGCGATCGTCGCCATCGCCCCGCCCCGCCCGGCCGCCGCCGAGGTCCTCAACCGGGTGGTGCTGCGGGTCAACGACCAGATCGCGACGCTGTACGACTATCAGCGCCGGCGCGCCGAGACGATGCGCCAGATCGCGCAGGGCATCCAGGATCCCGCCGAGCGCCGGACCGCGCTCGACCAGGTGTCGGAGAACGTCTTCCGCGACATGTTCCAGGAGCTGCTGCTCAGCTCGCGCGCCGATCAGCTCGCCGTCGAGGTCACCGACCAGGAGGTCGACGACCGGGTGGCCAAGATCCGCGACAGCCTCGGCATCAAGACCGATGCGGACTTCCAGGCGGCGCTGCGGCAGAACGAGATGACCCTCGAGGGGCTGCGTAGCCAGACGCGCAAGAACCTGCGCATCGGCGGGGTGATGCAGAGAGAGGTCACCAGCAAGATCAAGGTCAAGGACGAGGACCTGCGGCGCTACTACCGCCTGCACGTGGAGCAGTTCACGGTGCCGGAGCAGGTGCAGCTGCGCGAGGTGGTGGTGCTCGAGGACAGCGGGCTGCCGGCGGCCGAGCGCGGCCGCATCGCGGCGGCCATCCGCGAAGCGGTCCTCTCCGGCAAGAGCCTGGCCGACGCGGTCGCTCCCTATGCCGGCAAGGGCCAGGCCAGCAGCGTCGTCGAGATCGGCTGGGTGTCGCCGAAGGATCTCGATCCGAAGCTCGAGGCCGCTGCCTGGAAGCTGTCGAAGGATGGAATGACCGAGCCGGTCGCGGCGCGCGGCGGCGACCACCTGCTGCAGCTGGTCGATCGCCGTCCCCAGCACGTGAAGCCCTTCAGCGAGGTCCAGGCGGCGATCCAGCAGCAGGAGCAGGAGCGCATCTTCCGCCAGGACAGCATCAAGTACATGGCCGACCTGGAGACCAGGTCCCTGGTCGTGGCCGATCCGCCGCCGGAGGCGGCGAACTTCCGGCGAGGGATCGGCGGCGGCGAGGACGAGTCCCTTAAGGGTCTTGCCGGCGCCGCGGCGGACAAGACGCCCAGCGGCGGCGGCGGCGCCCCCGGAGATAGCGGCGCTGGCGGTGCTGCCGGCGACGTCGTAGGCGCTCACCCGACCGCGATCGACACCACCACCGACCACAAGCAGGGCCTGCCGGCCCCGACCCCGGCCGGAGCGCCTCCTCCCCCGAAGGACACGGTCATCATCCCGCCGCCCTCCGCCATGCCAGCGCCGCCGGCGAGCACGCCGCCGCCGTCGGAGAAGAAGCAGCAGCCGAGCGCGCCGCCGGCGAATCCGCCTCCCCCCGAGCAGGAGCCGAACGCTCCGCCACCGCCGGCGAATCCGCCTCCTCCACTCTGAGCTGAACGTGGCGGCGCCGATCCCGGCGCCGCCACCAGCGTAGCCTCCGGCACCACTGCGCGCGGCGGGCAGCCGGCGCCCCGTTGTCTTTGGGCCCCTCGATTTACGATCGATTACCGCCTCTTGCTATCAAGGGAATCGCCTCTATTGCGCGCCGCCAGTGGACCGCAATGGACTTGTTGTGGGATGTAGTGGAAAAAAATGGACAAAAGTGGAGTCAACTGTTACGATCCCTCCTCAGACGACGACTGTCTCTTGAGGAAGGAGCCATGTTCCGAGGGAGTGCTCCAGCCAAGATCGACGACAAGGGGAGGCTCAAGATCCCGACGGATTTCCGCCGCGCGATCGAGGAGCGCTACGGGCCCGACCTGTTCGTGACGTCGATCGCGGGCGACTCGGCGTTGCTCTATCCGCTGCCGGTCTGGGAAGAGATCGAGGCGCGGCTCGGCGGCATGGCGTCCACCGACCGGGTGAAGGCGCGCTACCTCGAACGGGTCAACTATTACGGCCAGCAGTCCCGCCTGGACAACCAGGGGCGCCTGCTGATCCCCCCGATCCTGCGCGAGAGCGCCGGCATGAGCGGCGAGGTGGTGGTGAGCGCCCAGCTCGATCACCTGGTGGTGTGGAACCGCGACCGCTTCGCCCGCCGCCTGGAGGAGCAGCCCTTCACCGAAGAGGACTTCCGAGCTCTCAGCGAGCGAGGGATCTGATGCGCGCCTCACGGCTGCGGGTCGAGGTCCCTTGAGTGATGGCGGCCCGTCTTCGGCGCCCGCGGGCTCTGCGGCCAGTTCCGGCGGCGGCCCGGCGTCCGCGCCGGTCGAGCACCTGCCGGTGCTGCTCCGCGAGTCGCTCGACCTGCTCGCGCCGGAGCGCGGCGGGCTGTTCGTCGACGCCACGGTCGGCCTCGGCGGCCACGCCGCGGCGCTGCTCGCGCGTGGACCGGCGGCGCGGCTGGTGGGTCTCGACCGCGACCCCGAGGCGCTGCGGCGGGCGGGCATCCGGCTGGCCCCGTTCGGCGACCGTGTGCGCCTGGCACACGGCAACTTCCACCGGCTCGAGGAGCTGCTGGCGGAGATGGGCGTGGAACGCGGCGCCGTCGCCGGCCTGCTCTTCGATCTCGGCGTCTCGTCGCTGCAGCTCGGCACCCCGGACCGCGGTTTCAGCTTCCGGCTCGAAGGCCCGCTCGACATGCGCATGGGTCTCTCCGAGCTGACCGCGGCAGACCTGGTCAATCACACTGCGGAGGGCGACTTGGAAAGAATCTTCAGGGACTTCGGCGAGGAGAGGCAGGCGCGCCGGATCGCGCGAGCGATCGTCGAGGCGCGCGCGGAGCGGCCGATCGCCACGACGGCCGAGCTCAAGCAGATCATCGACGAGGCCAAGGGCGGCGGCCGGCCGGGCGCCACGGCCGGAACGGCCCCCGGAGGCCGCCGGGGTCGGCCGGGCCGCCGGGCGCGGCGCTCCCGTGGCGCCGGCCGGACCGCGGCGGGTCCCCGGGGAGGCCACATCGATCCGGCGACGCGCGTGTTCCAGGCACTCCGCATCGCGGTCAACGACGAGCTCGCCGGCCTCGAGCGGTCGATCGAGCAGGCGGTGAACATGATGGCCGGCGACGGCAGGCTGGTGGTGATCTCGTACCACAGCCTGGAGGACCGGATCGTCAAGAACACCCTTCGCGACCTGGCACAGGGCGCGGTCGACCCGGTGACCGGCCGCCCGCGCTCCGAGACCCAGCTGATCGCGGTGCTGACCCGCAAACCGGTCCGCCCCTCCCCGGAGGAGGTGGCGTGGAACCCGCGCTCGCGCTCGGCGCGGCTGCGCGCGGCCAGAAGGCTGTGAGCCCTTGAGGAGCACGTACGCTTTCCGCCGGCCGGTGCGCAACACCTACCTGGTGCGGGAGCGCGACCGGCGCCTGGCGCGGGAGCTGGCGCTGGTGATGCTGGTGGTGGTGCTGCTGGGCGGCGGCCTCCTCGCCTACACCTGGATCCACCTCGAAGCGCTACGCACCGGCTATCGCATCGACGTGCTCGAGCGGCAGCTGCGCGACCTGTCGCAGGTCGAGCGCCAGCTGCAGCTGGAAGCCTCCTACCTGGCCAGCCCGCAGCGCATCGAGGAGCGGGCGGTCCGCGAGCTCGGCATGCAGCAGCCGGCGATCGAGCAGGTGGTCTTCTGGGAGGAGATGCAGCGGAGGGCCGCGCGGTGAGGTCACGTCTGCACGTCGTCTGGCTGGCGGGACTGCTGTGGGTGGCGCTGATCGGGCTGCGCCTCTACCAGCTGCAGGTGGTCAACCATCTGCGTTACGTCCACCGGGCGCACCAGCAGCAGCAGCGCGTGGTGAAGCTCGATCCGCCGCGCGGCACCATCTACGACGCGGCCGGCCGCGAGCTGGCGGTCTCGGTCGAGGTCGATTCCGCGTTTGCAGTCCCCGCGGAGATCGGCGACGGCGACCGAGAGGCCACCGCGCGCGCCATCGCCGCCGCCTGCCCCGGCCTGGACGCCCGCCACCTCGAGAAGCTGCTCGCCGAGGAGCGCGAGTTCGTGTGGGTGGCGCGCAAGCTCGATCCGCCGGTGGCGGCGGCGCTGCGGCGGCTGCGCCTCGCCGGCATCCACTTCGTCTCCGAGAGCAAGCGCTACTATCCGATGCGCGACCTGGCCTCGCAGGTGCTGGGCTACGTCGGCACCGACAACCACGGCCTGGCCGGCCTGGAGCTGAACTACGACGCGGTGATCACCGGCAAACCCGGCCTGCGCACGGTGCTGCGGGACGCGCGGCGCGGCACCGCCGTCTCGCCCGACCTGTTCTTCACCGAGCCGCGGCCCGGCGGCGACCTCTACCTGACGCTGGACGCCGCCGTGCAGCACATGGTGGAGCGCGAGTTGCAGCGCGCCGTCGAGCAGCGCCGCGCACGCCGCGGCAGCGCCGTGTTCCTGGATCCCGCGACGGGCGCGGTGCTGGCGATGGCGTCGTATCCCGCCTTCGATCCCAACGAGTTCGAGCGGTACGCGGCGAGCAGCTGGCGCAACCGCACCATCATGGACGCTTACGAGCCGGGCTCGACCTTCAAGATCGTCACCGCCGCCGCGGCGCTCGAGTCGGGCCTGGTGCACGCCGACGACCCGTTCGACTGCGGCATGGGCTCGATCGTCCTGTACGGCATCACCATCCGCGACCACAAGCGCTTCGGCATCCTGTCGTTCGCCGACGTGATCGCCAAGTCGAGCAACGTCGGGGTGATCCGGGCCGCCCTGATCATCGGCGGCGACCGGCTCTACCGCACCATCGTGGGCTTCGGCTTCGGCCGGCCGACCGGCATCGACCTGCCGGGCGAGAGCCCGGGCATCCTGCACCCGCTCCGGCACTGGGGCCCGCTGACCAAGGCCTACGTGGCGTTCGGCCAGGGCATCTCGGTGACGCCGCTGCAGCTCGCCGCCGCCGTCGCCGTGGTGGCCAACGGCGGCAGCTTGCTGCAGCCCTACGTGGTGGACACCGTGCGGCGCGGCGAGGTGGCGGAGCGGCGCCATCCGCAGCCCAAGGTGAGCGAGCGCCCGATCTCGCCGGCCACTGCCGAGGCGGTCAAGCGGTT
>DATNKH010000414.1:0-2250 GCA_035603475.1 Thermoanaerobaculia bacterium | reverse complement strand
TCGAGCACCGGGAGGGCGTGGCGGGCGAGCGGCAGCTCACCTACGGCGAGCTCGCAGCGTGGGCGAACCGGCTGGCGCGGGCCCTGCGCGCTCAGGGGGTGGGGCCGGAGAGCATCGTCGGCATCTGCGCCGAACCGTCGTTCGCGATGGTGGCCGGCCTGCTCGCCATCCTCGAGGCCGGCGGAGCGTACCTGGCGCTCGATCCCGCGCACCCTCCGGAGCGCCTGGCCGCCCTGCTCGCCGACTCGGGGGCGCAGGCGGTTCTGACTGGTGAGTGGGCCGGCAAGCAGGCCGCCGAGCGCCTGCCGTCCACCGTTCGCCGCGTGCTCCTCGAGGACTCGGGCCAAGAACCGGGTCTTGGCCCAGATTGCCACTGGCTCCCTTTGGGCGAGGTATCAAGGTCCTCTGCCCCTGCCCCGGGCACCCCTCGCCCAAAGGGAGGCAAGGGCAATCCGGGACACGACCAGGAACCCTGGTCCGACCCCGCCTCCCGTTCCCCGGCATGGCCGCGCGCCGGCGCCGATTCCGCCGCCTATGTGCTCTACACCTCCGGCTCCACCGGGACGCCCAAGGGCGTCGTCGTCTCTCATCGCGCGGTGGCCAATCGCCTGCGCTTCCAGGTCGCCGCCGACCTCGCGCCGGGAGCCCGCGTGCTGCAACGCACGCGCCTGGGCTTCGACGTCTCGGTGCTCGAGGTCTTCGCCCCCTTGTGGGTCGGGGCGACGGTCGTGCTGCCCGAGCCGGGGCGCCAGCAGGATGCCGCCTACCTGGCGCGCCTGATCGCGGCCGGCGAGGTCACCAACCTCGCCCTCCCGCCGGCGCTGTTCCCGGCGCTACTCGCCGAGGAAGCGTTCCTTCGCGGCCGTTCGCTGCGCCTCGTCGTCACCGGCGGCGACCGCGTGCCGGGCGACCTGCCGCAGCGCTACGGCTCGGCTTTCGCCGCCGCCGCCGGCGCCGCCGGCGCCGCGCCGCTCCTCGTCTCGCGCTATGGCCCGACCGAGGCCGCGATCTCGGTCGCCGAGTGGAGGTGCCGGACCGACCCCGGCGAACCGGCCGCGCCCGCCGGGCCGAGCGTGCCGATCGGCCGGCCGATCGCCGGCGCGCGCCTCTACCTGCTCGACCGCGGGTGCCGCGAGGTGCCCAGGGGAGCGCCCGGCGAGCTGTGCATCGCCGGCGCCTGCCTGGCGCGCGGCTATCTCGGCAGGCCGGAGCTGACCGCCGCCGCGTTCTCTCCCGATCCCTTCGCGCGCGACGCCGGCGAGGCGGGAGGCCGCCTCTATCACACCGGCGACCTGGCGCGATGGCGCGCCGACGGCGCCCTCGAGTTCCTGGGCCGCATCGACCGCCAGGTCAAGATCCGCGGCATCCGGCTGGAGCTCGGCGAGGTCGAGGCGGTGCTGGCCCGCCATCCCGAGGTGCGAGAGGTGGCGGTCGTCGACCGCGACGAGCCTGCCACCGGCGGCAAGCGCCTGGTGGCGTACGTGGTGGCCGCCGAGGGCTCCGCCGCCGCCAGCCCGGACGCGGGCGCGAGCGGCGTCTACAGCTTGGGCCGGCGGTTGCGCGTCTTCCTGGGCGAGCGCCTGCCCGCCTACATGGTGCCCGCCGCCTTCGTCACGCTGCCGCACCTGCCGTGGACCGCCAACCTGAAGCTCGACCGCGACGCGCTGCCGGAGCCGGAGAGCCTCGACGACGCGGGCACCGGCGCGGCCGTCCCGCGGCCGCAGCGCACTCCGGTCGAGGAGGTGCTCGTCAGGCTGTGGACACGGCTGCTCGGGGTCGAGCCCGCCGGCGTCGAGCAGGACTTCTTCGACCTGGGCGGCCACTCGCTGCTCGCCATCCAGCTGGTGTCGCGGGTGCGGGAAGCGCTCGGGGTGGAGCTGGCGCTGCGCGACGTCTTCGCCTCCCCCACCATCGCCGGCCTCGCCGAGCGGATCGCCACCGCCCGCCGCCAGGCGGCTGCTCCAGCGCGCCACGCCGGCGCCGCGCCGCTGTCGTTCGCCCAGGAGCGGCTCTGGTTCCTGGCGCAGCTCGAGCCCGGCAGCCCTGCCTACCACATCCCGGTGGCGGTGCGCCTCCGCGGCCGCCTGCGCCTGCCGGCACTCGCGGCCAGCCTGGGCGAGGTGGTGCGCCGTCACGAGGCGCTACGCACCCGCTTCGTCGTCGTCGAGCACCGCGTGATGCAACGAGCGGCGGCCGCCCGCCCCTTCGCCCTGCCGATCGTCGATCTGTCCGGGCTGCCCGGCGCGGCGG
>DATNKH010000413.1:0-10357 GCA_035603475.1 Thermoanaerobaculia bacterium | reverse complement strand
GGGAAGGGGAGCACGCCGGCCTCCGAGCTCGGCGTGTTCGCCCGCCAGCTGGACAGCGCCGGCCGGCCGACCGGCAGTCAGACCCAGGTCGACACCAAGAGCGGGGCCGTCGGCTTCGCGCCGGCGCTGGCGGTCGATCCGGACGGCAGCTACCTGATCGCCTGGACGAGCCAGAACGGGACGGACACCTTCAACACCTCGATCTACGGCCGGGTCTTCGGAGCCTCGGGTGCGCCGCTCGCCGCGCCCTTCGCGATCACCTCCAACACGGTCGGGCCGCAGGGGCGGCCGACGGTGGCCAATGACGGCCAGGGCAGCTACCTGGTGGCCTGGCAGAGTTACTTCAACGACGTCTGGCACACCCGGGTCGACGGCCAGATCGTCAGCAAGGCCGGCGGTCTGCTCGGCAAGCGGCAGACGATCAGCACCGGTGAGGGCAACAACCTGGCGGACGCCGCTCCCTCGGCGGCCGTGGCGCCCGGCGGCACCTTCATGCTGACCTGGATGGAGTGGAACGTGTCCTTCCCGGTCGGCCTGGCGGGCGTGCAGGTGGACCGCACCGGCGTGCCGCTCGGCAACCAGTTCTGGATCAACGACCTCCAGATCGGGGCCCAGGGCCGCACCTCTCTCGCCACGGACGGCGCGGGCCATTACCTCAGCTCGTACGAAGGCTTCGAGAACCAGACCACGCTCGGCATCAGGGCGCGCTACTTCGCCGCCCACTGATCCTCGCGGCCAGCCGGCGCGTCGGCGTGCCGGCGCGTCGGCGCATCGGCGTCGGCGGTGCATCGGCGATCATCGCGATCGCCGCCTCCCACCCTGAGGCGATCGCCTCCTCGCGGCGATCGCCGCCTCTTCCACGAACGCTCGCACTCCTCCCGGCGCGCCGCTGGGTGGGGACGAGGCCTTGCCGATAGGCGCCTTTTCGGTCATCCTTCGCGGCGAGGTCCCGGGCCGGCGGCAAGTCTCCGCGGCGGCGCCCTCGTCGGCGCCGTTCGGTCGAGGACCGACCCACACACGAGGCTCCACTTGGACGAATCGATCGATCGCCATCCGGCTGCGCCGGAGGCTGAATCCGAGGCGGCCGGAGCGGCCGGAGCGGCCGGGACCGCCGGCGTTCCGCGGCAGCTCAACCGGCGGCAGCTCGAGCGGCGGCGGCCCCGGCGGGCGGCCGCGTGGGGGAGCAAGGACGTCTTGCGCGCGGCGATGCTGGTCTTCGCGCTCTACTTCGGGCTGCAGCTGCTGTGGGAAGTGCACCCGCTGATCCTCACCGGCTTCATCGGTCTGCTGTTCGGGCTCGGCGTCGCGAGAGGGGCGGACTACCTCGAGCGCATCCGGGTGCCGCGGGGGATCGCGGCGGGGCTGATCGTGCTGTCGACCTACGGCGCTCTCTTCGGGGTGATGGCGATCGCGGCGCCGACGCTGGAGAAGCAGTTCGGCGAGCTGCGCCGGCGGTTGCCGGAGGCGCTGGACCGGGTCGATCAGTGGGTCGCCGCCAATCGCGGCAGCTTCTGGGGACAGCTCCTCGAGGGCTCCTCGGGAGGAGAGGGCGCGCCCGCCCAGGCCGCTGCCCAGGCGCCGCTGCCGGCGCCGACCCCAGCCCTGCACGCCGGAAAGTCGCACCGCGGTGGAGCGACCGAGACCGGCGCACCCCCGCCGGCGCCCGCCGCCAATGGCGCGGCCGGCGCGGCCGCCCAGCCGCCGGGGACCGCGCCTCTCGGTGCCCATGGCGCGACCGGCGCTCACGCCGCCAGGCCGGGGGGCGCTCCCCCCGGTGCCGGTGGCGCGCCTGCCGCGGGTGCCACGGGTGCCGGCGTGCCGGGGGCCGCCGCCGGCGCTCCGTCGCCGCTACGGATCCGGCTGGTCCGGCAGCTCGGCGCCGCGTCCCGCTATCTCTTCCCGTTCCTGTCGTCCACGCTCGAGGTGCTGGTGGGCCTGCTGCTGATCACCTTCGTCGCGATCTACTTCAGCGTCGACCCCGAGGTCTATCGCCGCGGCCTGCTGCACCTGGTGCCGCATCCCAGCCGGCAGCGCGTCGACGAGGTGATCACCGCCATCGGGGTCACCCTGCGGCGTTTTCTGAGCACCCAGCTCATCGCCATGGTGGTCATCGGCTCGATGGTCTCGATCACCCTGGCGCTGCTCGGCGTCGAGGCGGCGCTGTCGCTCGGCATCATCGCCGGGGTCCTCGAGTTCATCCCCACCATCGGCCCGATCCTCTCGGCGCTGCCGGCGATCGCCATGGGCTTCCTGGTCTCGCCCGAGAAAGCGCTGGAGGTGGCGATCGCCTTCACCCTGGTGGAGCTGGTCGAGGGCCACGTGCTGATCCCGATGCTGATGAAGCGAGGGATGAACCTGCCGCCGCTGATCACCATCCTGAGCCAGGCGATGATGGGCGTGGTCTTCGGCTTCCTCGGGCTGCTGGTCGCGGTGCCGCTGGTCGCCACCGTCCTGACCGCGGTCAAGATGCTCTATGTCAACGACGTCATGGGGGACGACCTCCGGACCGGCACCCCCGCCGACTGAGCGCTCGCCGCCCGTGCTGCGCGTGCTGCTGGTGGGCGACGACCCGCTCGCCCGCGGCGGCCTGGCCTACCTGCTGAGCGGCGAACCGGGTCTCGCCGTGGTGGCGCAGGCCGACGCGCTCGGGGCGGCGGCGGCCGTGGAGCGCGACGATCCCGAGGTCGCGGTCTGGGACCTCGGCGCCGATCCGCTCGGCTGGCTCGAGCGGCTGGGCGACCTCGCCGAGAGCGGGCCGCCGGCTCTCGCCCTGCTCCTCGACGAGGAGGCGGCCGCCGCGGCGCTCGCCGCGGGCGCTCGCGGCCTGTTGTTCCGCGACGTCGAGGGCAGCCGCCTCGCCGCGGCCCTGCGCGCCCTGGGGAGCGACCTGCTGGTGTTCGACGACGCCCTGCTGCCGCCGCTGCTGCGCCCGCGCCCCGCCCCGCAGACCCAGCCCGAGCCGCTCACCCCGCGCGAGCTCGAGGTCCTGCAGCTCCTGGCCCAGGGCCTCTCCAACCGCCGCATCGGCGAGCGCCTCGGCATCAGCGAGCACACCGCCAAGTTCCACGTCAACTCGATCGTCGGCAAGCTCGGCGCCCAGACCCGCACCGACGCCGCGGTCCGCGCGGCCAGGCTGGGGCTGGTGCTGCTCTAGTGCTCCAATTGGTTCCTTCGTATGCTATTCGCGCCGTCCATCGACCTTTCACCAGGGCCGGCAGTGGGACAATTTCCCTCGGAGTCCCTCTGGGCGAGGGGCCGAGACTGCGGGGGCAGAGGACTTTGGCCTCTCGCCCAAAGGGACGCCGAGGGAAACTGACCCACTACCCACGGCCGAGAGGAGAGACGACTCCATGAAGCTCTACACCTATCTCAATTACGGTGGCAACTGCCAGCAGGCCTTCCGCTTCTACGAACAGCACCTCGGGGGAAAGATCACGATGATGATGACCCACGGCCAGCTGCCGAACCCGCAGGACGTCGCACCCGGGTGGAAGGACGCCATCCTCCACGCGCGGATCGATATCGGAGACACGGTGCTCCTGGGTGCCGATATCCCGCCCGACCGTTTTCAGCCCATTCGTAGCGCCTATCTCTCCCTCATGGTCAGCAGCTCCGACGAGGCAGAGCGGATCTACGCCCTGCTCTCCGAGGGCGGTCAGATCTTCATGCCGATGGAGGAGAACTTCTTCGCCTTCCGCTTTGCGCAGCTCAGGGACCAGTTCGGCACCTCCTGGATGATCGTCCACGAGCGTCCAAGGCCGCAAGGCTAGCCCGCGTTTCTCGCGTGCGGGCGGCGCGAGGCGCCGCCGCCGGCCTGGCCGATCGGCCAGGTGGCCGCCCTGCCCGAACGGCGGATGTGCGGCTGCGGCGGCGCGGCTAACCTGCCGGCATGACGACTGAGACTGCTGACTCCAACACCAACCCCAACCCCAACTCCAGCTCGGCTTCCGGCGCGGCTTCCGGCTCGGCCTCGAGCTCCCATCCTTCCTCGTTCCTCCTGCTCTCCCGCGACGTGGCCGCGGTCGTCGCGGCGGCGAGCCCCTATGCGGCGCAGATCGACGGCGGGCGGCGGCTGTCGGCCAGCGGCACGGTGTTCGCCGGCGACGGCGTGATCGTGGCGGCGAGCCACAACGTCGAGCGCGACGAGGACGTCGTCGTCGGCCTCGAGGGCGGCAAGCGGCTGCCGGCGACGCTGGTCGGCCGCGACAGCTCGACCGACCTCGCGGTCCTCCGGGTCGAGGCGTCCGGCCTGGCGGCGCCGCAATGGTCGGACCTCGCGGACCTGGCGGTCGGCCAGCTCGCGGTCCTGGTCGGGCGGCCGGGGCGGCAGGTGCGGGCGGCCCTGGCGATGATCAGCGACGTCCGCGACTCCTGGCGCAGCCCGGCCGGCGCCAAGCTCGAGCGCTACGTCGAGCTGGACGCGGCACGCGAGCGCGGCTTCTCGGGCAGCGTGGTGGTGGATGCGGCGGGCCGACCGCTGGGCATCGCGAGCTCCGGATTGCTGCGCCGGCGCGGGCTGGTGGTGCCGGGGGTGACCCTGAGGCGCGTGGTCGAGTCCCTGCTCGCGCACGGCAGGGTGCGCCGGGGCTTCCTGGGCATCGGGGCCTACCCGGTGCGGCTGCAGGCGGATCTCGAGGAGCGGCTCGGCCAGTCGGTCGGCCTGATCGTGGTCGGCGTGCAGCCGGACAGCCCGGCAGCCGCGGCAGGCCTGGTGCTCGGCGACGTGCTGCTGGGCTTCGACGGGCAGCCCCTCTCGGACCTCACCCAGCTGCACGCGCTGCTGTCGGAGGAGCGGATCGGCAAGCCGGCCACCCTGCGCATCCTGCGCGGCGGCGAGCCGCGCGACCTGGCGGTGACGGTCGGAGCGAAGTAGGGCGGGCCGCAAGTTGCCGGTGGTACCCTTCGCGCGTGCTCGATTTCCTGTTCAGGAGCAAGCGCCGCGAACGGCTGCGCGGAACGCCTCTCTCCGCCGAGCAGCGCGCGATCGTGCGGCGCAACGTTCCCTACGTCTCCACGCTGTCCGCAGAGGACCAACGCGAGCTGGAAGGGCACATGCAGGTCTTCCTCGCGGAGAAGCGGTTCGAAGGTTGCGGCGGGCTGGCGATGACGGAGGAGATCAGGCTCACCATCGCCGCGCAGGCTTGCGTCCTGCTCTTGCACCGCGAGACCGACTACTACTCCGGGCTCGGATCGATTCTCGTCTACCCGAGCGCCTACGTCGTCAGGGGGACGCGCCAGAAGCTCGGCGATCTCGTCGTCGAAAGCGACCAGGTACGCCTCGGCGAGTCGTGGGTCCGCGGCGCGGTGGTGCTGGCGTGGGACGCGGTCCAGCGCGGCGCCTCGAACCCCGGCGACGGCCACAACGTCGTGCTGCACGAGTTCGCGCACCAGCTCGACGCCGAGGACGGCGCGATGAACGGCGCACCTGATCTCGGGCGCCACTCGTCGTATTCCGCCTGGGCCCGGGCGCTCGGCGCCGAGTACCAGGAGCTGCTCGAGCGGGTCGCCGCGCATCAGCCCGGCGACATCGACGCCTACGGGGCCATCAGCCCCGCCGAGTTCTTCGCGGTGGTGACCGAGGCGTTCTTCGAGATGGGCGCGCGGCTCAGGGCCAAGCACCCAGATCTCTACGAGGTGCTGCGCGCCTTCTACCGGCAGGACCCGGCCGGCGGCTCGCCCGTGGATCTCGGGTAGTGGCTCAGTTGGCGCCGGCCTCCTCGGCCAGCGCCGCGGCGAGGTCGCCGACGCCGCGCCGGATCTCGGGCGGGTCGACGGCGGCGAACCCGAGTTGCAGGCCCTCCCGCGCCGCCGCTCCGCGGCGGTAGCGGCTCAACGGCGTGACTTCCACGTGGCGCCGCGCCGCCGCCCGCGCCGCCGCCTCCCCGTCGATCCCCGCGCGCAGCCAGCCGACGGTCTGGAGCCCAGCCTCCACGCCGGAGATCTCGAGCAGGCCGGCGAGGCGCTCGGCAGCGCACTCGAGGAGCACCGACAGCCGCTCCGCGTAGACCTGCCGCATGCGCCGGACGTGCCGTGCGAAGTGGCCCCCGGCGATGAAGTCCGCCAGCACCGCCTGCTCGAGGAGGGGGGCATGCCGGTTGGTGACGGATTGTGCCGCCGCGACGGTGTCGACCAGGTCTTCCGGCACCACCAGGTATCCCAGCCGGAGCGACGGGAAGAGCACCTTGCTGAAGCTGCCGGCGAACAGCACCTGTCCGTGCCGGTCCAGCCCCTGCAACGCCGGCAGCGGCCGCCCGCTGTAGCGGTACTCGCCGTCGTAATCGTCCTCGAAGATCAGCGCGCCCGAGCGTCGCGCCCACTCCAGCAACGCCAGGCGCCGCGGCAGGCTCATGCTGACGCCGGTAGGGAACTGGTGCGCTGGCGTGACGTAGACGAGCCGTGTGCCCGCGAGAGCAGACTCGCCGATCGTCATCCCCTCGTCATCCAGGCCGACCGGGGCGACCGCGGCGCCGAGCGCCGCGAAGACGAGGTCCGCGCCGAGGTAGCCCGGGTCCTCGATGGCCACCCGGTCGCCGGGATTCAGCAGCAGCCGCGCCGCGAGGTCGAGCGCTTCCTGCACGCCGGAGACGATGGCGATCTGCCCGGGGACGCAGCGGGCGCCGCGCGAGGCGGTCAGGTAGCCCGCCACCGCTTCCTGCAGCGGCCGGTATCCCATCGGTCCGCAGCCCAGCAGGAGGTTCGCCGACGCCCGGCGCAGGCGGCGAGACGCGACCTGCGCCCACAGCGTCGTGGGGAAGAGGTCCAGCGCCGGCAAGTCGGTGCGGAAGGCGCGGACGGGGACGATCCGAGGCTCCGGGAAGGGACGCACCCGGCGGCCGTAGTCCGAGAGCCGGCGCGGCGGCCGCCGCGCCGCGGGTGGCCGCGCCGCGGTGGCCTCGGCCGCCGTCGCCGCCGCCGTCGTTGCCGTCGCCATCGCCGGATCGGCGACCTCGAGCAGACTGTCGGGCAGCACGGCGGTGACACGGGTCCCCGAGCCCACCCGGGCCTCCACGTAGCCTTCCGCGGCGAGCTGCTCGAAGGCGCTGACGACCGTTCCCCGCGACAGGACATGGTGCCGGGCGAGGTCGCGGGTGGACGGCAGCCGCGCTCCGGGCCGCAGCCGGCCCTCCAGGATGGCGGCGCGCACGCCGGCAACCAGCCAGCGAGCGGCCGGTTGGCCCGGCCCCCGCGGCGGCAGGATCAGGGGGAGGAGCGTGGTCTGCTTGGGCATCGGCACCAAAGTGGTCCAGTCAAAATATCGAAAATGGATCTGTGAGACAAGTCCAATGAGGGCTAGCATCGTGTTCGCAGGTGGAGGGCATCCACCTTGCCGAATCGACTCTCAGGAGGACTCTTCATGAAAGCACGCCTCAACTATGCCAAAGCCGCCGCCGGCGTCTACGACGCCATGGACGGACTGGACGGGTACCTCCAGCAATGTGGGCTCGAGAGGCCCCTGCTGCTGCTGTGCCAGCTGCGGGCATCGCAGATCAACGGCTGCGCCTACTGCCTGGACATGCACTGGAAGGACCTGCGCGCGATTGGCGAAGGCGAGCAGCGCCTCTACTCGCTGGACGCCTGGCGCGAGTGCCCGTACTACAGCGACCGGGAGCGGGCCGCCCTGGCCTGGACGGAAGCCGTGACCCTGATCGCCGGCTGCCACGCCTCCGATGCGGTCTACGACCAGGTGCGGCCACACTTCAGCGAGAAGGAGCTGTCCGACCTGACCCTGGCCGTGGCCGCCATCAACGCCTGGAATCGCCTCTCGATCGCCGCCCGGATCGTGCCCGGCGCCTACAAGCCAGCCAAGGTCGCGAGCTGAGGGCGGTGCCGATCAGGGGCGGGGAAGCCTGATCTCTTTGAGGCTCGTCGCCGATCTCTAGGGCAGCTCTCGTTGTCAGGGTGTGAGCTTGGCCGTCATGGTGCCTGTCTCGTCGTTCGGGCCGGCGTTGATGACCATGATGGTGTAGGTGCCGGGCGGCAGGGGTGGTTCGACGAGCTGCTGCGGCTTGACCATGGCGCGGGCGGCGGCGATCTGGTTGGGATCGCAGGCGTTCTGGACGGCGTCCTGGAGGGTGCAGTCGCCGCGGAAGAGGACCAGCTGGATGTTGTCCGCCGCGGAGGTCCAGTCGGCGTCGACCTCGAGGTTGCCGCCGGTCGCGGTGGTGAAGGGCACCAGGGCGATGTCGTCGGTGCGGTGCTCCGTGTTGGCGACCGGGACCGGGATCAGGGTGAAGGAGGTCGAGGCTGTGAGGTCGCTCGGGAAGGCGTTGTCGATGCCGCCGCAGTAGTTGCCGGGCGGATTGAAGTAGGTCTTCGTGCCGCCGGTCGAGGTGTCGGTCACCTGCAGGGTGTACTGCAGGTTCGACAGGGTGCCGTAGAAGACGCCGATGCGGTCGCCGAAGTCGAGGATCTTGACCAGCAGCTCCTTGTCGGTCGGATCGGTGAAGTAGAAGGTCCCCGTCTCGCTCGACAGCGGTCCCGCCTTGCCGACGCCGATGACGCCGTTGAACTGGTTCTGCCAGGTCACGGTCGCCGCGAAGCGTCCGTTGAGCAGGCAGAGCGTGGTGGCTGTTGGGTGGCAGGAGCCCCTGGGGGCCGCTCCGGCGGCTGCCGCTCTCGACACCGCCGCGGCGTCGGCTGGCCCGTCACCCCCGCCGGTCTCGCCGGCCCCACCGTTGCCGGCACCGCCGGCGATCACCGCCTCGCCAGCTGCCGCCCCGGGCGCCGGTTCCTGGCCCGGGAAGGCGTCGTCGTCGATGGCGCCGCAGTCGCCCGGCGTGTTGGAGTAGAACTTCAGCCTGCCGTGTGCCGTGTCGCCGACGATGATCTGGAAGTGCAGGTCCGTCAGCTCGCCGTAGAACAGCTTCACGACGTTGCCGAAGTCGAGCAGCTTCACCAGCAGCTCGATGTTGGCCGGGTCCCCGAAGCTGAACGCGAGGGTCACGTCGGAGGATGCGGTGGGCACCACGACCCCTTGGCCGCTGGTGCCGTTGAACTGGTTCTGCCAGCCGACCGCGACGCTGAAGCGGCCATGGTTGGAGCAACCGACATTGCGGCTCGGCACACACTGGTCGGCCGGCAGGGATGGCAGGGACGTCGCGAGCTGAGTGGTCGCCGCCCGGGGCTCCAAGGCAGTGAAGGCCGCGAGACCGACGAGGCCAACGAGGATGCGGCGGCTGCCCATGGAAGCGTCCTCCCTTGATACGCAACCTAGCACGAGAGACGCCAGGAATCCAGCGAGATTGCGAGCCAGCAGCGGCCCCTCTCGTTTTTCGACGGCGGGGAAGGACGTGGCGTAGACTACCGCCGTCCGTCACGCCTTTCCCAGCTGGGATGCCGCGATTGGCGACAGGCGGAGCCGCGGCCCCAGCTGGGATGCCGCGACTGGCGACAGGCGGAGCCGCGGCCCGAGCCGTCGCTCGAGCGGGAGATCTGCTGCCTTGGAGAGCGGGTTCAACTACGACCTGGTGTGCATCGGCAGCGGTCCGGCCGGCCAGCGGGCGGCGGTGCGCGCGGCCAAGCTGGGCCGGCGGGTGGCGCTGATCGAGCGCCGGCGGGTGGTCGGCGGCGTCTGCTGTGACACCGGCACGATCCCCAGCAAGACCTTCCGCGAGGCGGTGCTGTCGTTCACCGGCCCCGCGAGCCATGCCGCGGCGGGCGGCGGCTTCGGCGGCGGCCGCGCGGGCGACGGCGGCCGCCCCAGCGCCCGCGAGCTGCTGAGCCGCGTGGCGGAGGTGGTGGGGCGCGAGTCGGCGCTGGTCGAGAACCAGCTCCAACGCAACGACGTCGACCTGCTGCGCGGCGAGGCCCGCTTCGTCGATCCGCACACCCTCGCGGTCGTCTCGGAGCTCGGCACCCGGCTGGTGACCGCCGACAAGATGGTGATCGCCTGCGGCACCTGTCCGGCGCCGCCTCCCGGAGTGCCGGTCGACGGCGAGACCGTGATCACCAGCGACGAGGTCACACAGCTCGAGCGCATCCCGAAGCAGATGGTGGTGGTCGGCGCCGGCGTCATCGGCATCGAGTACGCCTCGATGTTCGCGGCGCTCGGCACCGAGGTGACGCTGATCGACCGCCAGCGCCGGCCGCTCGAGTTCCTCGACGCCGAGATCGTCGACGAGCTGATCCACCAGATGCGCGACCGCAACGTGACGTTCCGCGGCGAGGAGGTGGTCGAGCGGCTCGACGTCGAGGCCGGCCCGCCGCGCCGCGCCATGCTCCGCCTCGAGTCCGGCAAGCGCATCGCGACCGACCTGGTGCTGTTCTCGGTCGGCCGGATCGGCGCCACCGAGGCGCTGAACCTGCCGGCAGCCGGACTTACCGCCGACGCCCGTGGACGGCTCACCGTCGACGAGTG